>JBDRVQ010000020.1:25489-32780 GCA_039801905.1 candidate division WOR-3 bacterium
AGTCAAAGGAGAAAAGATACGGACAGCGGTTCTTGCTGGATTGGGGTAAATTTTGGGCGGTGGGCGGAGAGCGGCGGGCGAATAGCGGTCTTCTTCTATCACACCGATTGGAAACCCATTTGGGTCTAACACTTCACCGTTCCTATTCACCCGAGTACCGTAAATCCGAGAGGTATAATTTCGCTCATCTACCCAGACCACGAAATAGTTTGCGCCATCAAAGGCGATTGAGGGAGAAGATTGCTCATATGGTGAAGGAACATAAACAATACTCGTATCAATCAAGAATTCGCCAGTCGTTGATTGACCTTTTCCCTCTTCTCCTCCCCATTTCCGCTGGTATCTCCTTATAATCTCCTCTATAGGCTTCCTGGGGTTAAAAGGTAAAGGATTCTCCCAAGAATAACCGACAAGACCAATAAAAAATAGAAAGATAATTCTTCTTTTTGGTTTAATTTTATAAAATAACTTTTGGTAAAGGTAGGGAAGAGAAATTAAAAGGCAAAGGAAGGTGAACTTAAAATTTCTATTAATCATACCTAATTATACCGCCAAATAAAATTTTTGTCAAGAGGCAAAGGATAATATACCAGGTGATTTTAGACTTCCCCTGAGCAATCGTTTTCTGTTCTTTTTCCATATGCTAAGGTGCGGGTTATCTTGACCAATGGCAAAAATTGGTTATGATTGAGATTGGAAGTAAGTTAATAACGGAAATGGATAGAGTTTTGCGAGAGATTTTACCTTTCTGTCAGAAGCCAATTCGTTATACCGGAGGGGAATACAACCTTTTGCTAAAAGAGAGGAAAAAAGATACTATTCTTTTTGGTTTAATTTTCCCTGATGTCTATGAAGTTGGGATGTCTAATTATGGCCTTAAAATTCTTTATCATATTTTGAATCGCAACCCTTCGGTAATCGCCGAGAGGGCTTACGCCCCTTGGCCCGATTTCGGTCGGTTATTAAAAGGGAAGGGGATACCTTTATATTCTTTGGAGACAAAGACCCCCTTAAAAGATTTCCATATCCTCGGCTTTTCTTTACAATCGGAACTTTCCTATCCAACGGTTCTTTATATTTTGGATTTAGCCGGAATTCCCTTAAAGGCAGCAGAAAGAAGCGATTCTCACCCCCTGGTCATTGCCGGTGGTCCCTGTTGTGTCAATCCCTTACCAATGGCAGAATTTTTTGATGCCTTCTGTATCGGGGATGGGGAAGAGGTGGTAAAAGAGATAGTTGAGGTTTATCGGAATTGCGGCGGAAAGAGAGAAGAGGTTCTTTCCGCCTTATCTAAGATTGAAGGGGTCTATGTTCCGAGGAAAAAGAATAGCCACTTAATAAAAAGGCGGATCAAGGAAGATTTAAGAGAGGAGGATTTCCCCTTTCCTCCGCTGGTGCCAATCTGCGAGATTGTTCACGACCGATTGACGATTGAAGTGATGAGGGGTTGCACCCGGGGTTGTCGGTTCTGTCAGGCCGGGATGATCAATCGGCCTGTCCGCTTAAGAGACCCCGAGGAGATCCTTTTCTTAGCGGAGAGGGGAATAAGGAGTTCCGGTTGGGAAGAACTGTCTCTCCTCGCCTTTTCCGTTTCCGATTATCCCAATTTGGCTAATCTCTTAACTCACTTGAATGCCCTTCTTTATAAGAAGCGGGTGGCAATCTCTTTGCCCTCAATGCGGGGGGAAGATTTCTCTTTGAGTTTGGCTCAAAAATTGAAGGCGATAAAAAAGACGGGTCTCACCTTCGCTCCCGAGACCATCAGTAGCCGTTTGAAGGGATTGGTCAATAAGGATGTGAAAGAGGAGAGTATCTTTCAGGCGTTAGCTGCTGCTTCGGAAGCGGGTTGGTTGGGTGTGAAGTTATATTTTATGATTGGTCTGCCTGGTGAGACCGAGGAGGATGTGAGGGAGATTGCCCAATTTATTTTGGCTTGTGCCCGGAGGTTTAAAAAGATGGAGATAAGATTTTCGGTATCACCTTTCATTCCCAAACCCCACACCCCCCTCCAATGGCAGTCATTTTCGGATGTCAAGAGTCTGGTAGAGAAGATAGATTTATTAAAGGGGGAGGCAAAGAGGAGCAATATCCGTCCGAAATGGGAAAATCCTTACCAGGCGCAGATACAAGCGGTTTTAGCCCGGGGGGATGAGAAACTGAGTCCGGTCGTCCTTTCCGCTTACCGCAAGGGTTCAATCTTTACGGAGTGGAGTGAATTTTTTAATTATGGAGATTGGGAAGAGAGTTTCCAGGAAGTTGGGATTAATCCTGAGGATTACTTAAAAGAGAAACCCAAAGAAGTCCCTCTGCCCTGGGATTTTATTGATGTTGGGGTGAGCAAGGAATTTTTATTGGCGGAGGCGAGAAGGGCGGAAATGGGAATTTTCACACCAGATTGCCGGCAAGCCAATTGCCAGCAGTGTGGAGTTTGTCCCACTGGGGATCTTAGGAAGAAGAGAGAGAGTACTTCCCTTCCTCCGGAATTGGAAATCCCTAATGGTTACGAGAGGAAAGTCTTTCTTGCCAATACGAGTAAAGTTACCTATCGGATAAAATATGCGGTCGGGGAGAGTTTCCTTTTCGCCTCCCATTTGGACCTGGTCCGCCAGTTCTATCGCACCTTCCGGCGGTCAGAACTCCCGGTCGCCTTTTCCGCTGGCTTTTCTCCCCATCCCCTGGTCTCCTTCGGGCCGCCCCTGCCGGTGGGTGTCACTTCCCGAGGGGAGTACCTTGATGTGCAATTGGCGGCTTCTTATTCGGGTAATCTCACCCGGGACTTGGCTCCCTTTTTACCCAAAGGGATTATGATTCTGGAAAATCGGCTCTTACGGAGGAGAGTAGATTCTTTGGGTAAGGCGGTTAATTTAGCGGAGTACGAAATAAGGTTTCCTCCTTCCCTTTTTTGGGGTCGGGATATGGTTTTTAAGCGGCAGAAAGAGATTCCCCATCTCTTCCGGGTTGAGTTTAATGGGGATTCTCTCTCGGTCTTTATCGCTATCGCCCCCGGGGTGCGCCTCTTTACCGTCCTCTCTCAACTTTTTGGCTGGGAGGAGGAGAAGACGAAATTATTGGTGATTGAAAGGAAAGATTGTTATATATTAAAAAACGGTCGGGTCTTTACCCCTCTGGATGATATTTAGGGAGGATTTTTATGAAGGTGAATGTCAAGTTAATCTTCTCTTCATATTACAATGACAATCGTTGTGCCCTCTTGGAAGGGGAGAGGCTTTCAGAATTTTATATTGAAGGACCAAATACCAGAAGTGAAGTGGGGCGGATTTATAAGGGGAGGGTAGAAAATGTGGTAAAAGGATTAAGGGGGGCTTTTGTTAATCTCGGTCTGAAGAAGAATGGTTTCTTACCTTTAGCGGAAATTCCCGATGAGGCATTTTGGGAGAGGGAAGAGGTGAAACAGGAGGGAACGGTTGTTAATCCGGGAGATGAGATCCTTTGTCAGGTGGTGAAGGAGGCGATGGGCGATAAGGGTTCGCGTCTCACCTCCTATGTCCACATCCCCGGACATTATTTGGTCTACTTCCCCACGGTGGACCGGATTGGTATCTCTCAGAGGATAAGAGAGAAAAAGGAAAGGCTCCGCCTTCGGGATCTGGTGAGAAGGATAAAGAAACCCGGCGTGGGGATTATAATTAGGACAGCAGCAGAGTTTGCCAGTGAAGAGAGTATCCAGAAGGAATACCTCTTCTTGGAGAAGATTTATGAGGAGATCAAAAGGAATTGGGAGAAGGTAAAGGCGCCCGCCCTCCTTTACCAAGAACCGCCATTTCCGATCCGGATGGTTCGCGATCTCTTCACCCCAGATACTGAGGTTATCTACTGTGATAATAAGGAGACCTACGAGGTGATCCACGCTTATCTCCAAAGTTTGAACCCGGAGTTGGTCTCTCGGTTAAAACTCTATGAGGGAGAAAAGCCCATCTTTGAGAAGATGCGGATTGAAGAGGAGTTGAAAAAGGCATTGGAAAGGAAGATTTGGTTAAAATCGGGTGGGTTCATCACCATTGACCAGACAGAAGCGGTGGTGGCGATTGATGTGAACACGGGTCGTTTTGCTCAAGAAGAAGACCCGGAGACTTTAATCCTCCAGACAAATTTGGAAGCGGCTTCGGAAATTGCCCGCTTGATTCGTCTGCGGGACCTCTCCGGCTTGATCATCATTGACTTTATAGATATGCAGGAGCCAAAGAATATGGAGCGGGTGGTGGAAGAGTTAAAACTCTGTCTGGAGAACGACCGGGCAAAATCCGACTTTGCCCGGATCAGTCGGTTCGGTATCTTGGAGATGACTCGGGAGAAGATTAGACCTTCCCTTTTTGACTCCCTCTTTGAAACCTGTCCGGTCTGTTTCGGCCGGGGAAGAATTCCTAATCGTTACGAGATTGCGGTGAAGATAAAAAATCAACTCTCGGCGAAAGCGGAGAACATCAAAGGGAAAAGGGTGAAACTCTTGGTCTCCCAATTTTTACACAGTTATCTTATGGAAGATTGGCAAGAGGATTTAAAAAAGTTGATTAAGGATCTAAAAATTGCCATTGATCTAAAATCTTCACCCGAATTACCGCCGACAGGATTTAAGATTATGATAGAAAATTAAGAGAGGTTTATTTTCGCAAGGTATCACCAGTCACGGTAACTATAATTCGTTTGGTCAAAAATCTCTACCACTAAAGTACTTATGATCACTGTTAATGCTTGCAGAGATATATTGATTTCCCGAGTTTTTTCATTATATTAAATTTTTATGGATTTAAAAAGGATTAGAAATATTGGGTTTGCCGCGCATATTGATGCCGGAAAGACAACAACCACGGAAAGGGTTTTGTATTATACCGGAAAGATTTATAGAATGGGTGAGGTTGATGAAGGAACCGCGACCATGGATTGGATGGAGCAGGAAAAGGAAAGGGGAATTACGATCACCGCTGCCACAACCACCACCTTCTGGAAAGACCACCGCATAAATATTATTGATACCCCAGGTCATGTTGACTTCACGATTGAAGTAGAAAGGTGTATGAAGGTCTTAGATGGGGTGATAATTGTCTTCTGCGGGGTGGGTGGGGTTGAGGTGCAATCGGAAACGGTCTGGCGCCAGGCGGATAGATACGGTGTGCCGCGGATTGCCTTCGTTAATAAATTAGATAGAACCGGTTCGGATTTCTACCGGGTTTTGAAGATGATGGAGGAGAAGTTTGCTCAAAAGCCCGTGCCCATCCAAATACCGATCGGCAAAGAAGAGAATTTTATTGGCGTTGTGGATATTATTGAGGAAAAGGGTTATATCTGGAAGGAGGAGACATTAGGCAAGGAATATGAGGTGATCCCAATTCCCGAAGATTTGTTAAAGGAGGTAAAAAATTTAAGGGAAGATTTAATTTCTATCTTATGCGATTATGATGAGGATTTATTAAGAAGGTTTATCGGGGAAGAGAAAATTGAGCCGGAGGAGATAAAAAGGGCATTAGCCAAGGCAACTAAGGCGATAAAAATTTTTCCGGTGCTCTGCGGCAGCGCCTTGAAATATAAAGGGATTCAATTGCTCTTGGATGCGATTGTGGAGTATCTCCCTTCGCCCTTAGATTTGCCACCGGTGAAGGGGATAAACCCAAAAACGAAAAAGGAAGAGAAGCGAGAACCAAATCCCGAAGGTCCCCTGGCCGGTCTTATCTTTAAGATTATGCACGACCCGCACCGGGGTATCCTTTCCTATGTCCGGATTTATTCCGGAATCTTAAAGACCAATTCTCCTTTCCTTTTAGTGCCGGCGATGAGGCAAGAGAGAGCCAACCGATTACTTTTAATGCACGCTAACCGACCCGAAGAGGTTAATTCTCTCGCGGCGGGTGAGATTGGGGTGATTGTTGGGTTAAGGGATGTTAAGACCGGTTGGACGATTTGTGACCCGGAATATCCGATTGCCTTTGAGGCGATGGAGTTTCCCGAGCCGGTTGTCTTTCTGGCGATTGAGCCGAAGACAAAGATGGAAGAGCCAAAGTTAAAGACCGCCTTGAAATATCTCTCCTTAGAAGACCCAACCTTTAAGATGAAAGAGGATGAAGAGACGGGTCAGATAATCATTTCGGGAATGGGCGAATTGCATCTGGATATTATTATGGAAAGGTTATCAAGGAATTATGGGGTAAATTTAAGAAAAGGAAAACCCCAGGTTTCCTATCGGGAGACA
This sequence comes from candidate division WOR-3 bacterium, assembly GCA_039801905.1. NCBI lineage: Bacteria > Pseudomonadati > Caldifarciminota > Caldifarciminota bacterium. The sequence continues at coordinate 31,692 of JBDRVQ010000020.1, forward strand.
ATTACCAAAGAGAGCATCAGCAGAGGAAAATTCTTAAAGGCGATTGAAGAACGAGAGCATTACGGAGAGGTGGAGTTGCGTTTGGAACCTGGTCATCAGGGGATAAATATCATCTTTGAGACAGAGATTATCCCCAAGAATTTTCATCCGGCGATTGAAAAGGGTATCTTAGATTCTTGTGCTTCGGGAATTTTTGCCGGTTATCCGATAACCAATATTCTGATTGCGGTGATTGACGGGGCGTATGACCCAAGCCGGTCCACGGATTTGGCTTTTACCGTCGCCTCCTCTCTTGCCTTCCAGAGTGCCTTCCAGAAGGGAAGCCCAAGCCTTTTAGAGCCGATAATGTCAATTGAGATCATCTGCCCGGATGAATATACCGGTTCGGTAATCTCCGACCTTGCTTCCCGAAGGGGAAAGGTCTTAACAATTGAACAATTAAAGGGTTATAAGATGCTTCTGGGTGAGGTTCCCCTTTCTGAGACCTTTGGCTATGCCACTGCCATTCGCTCTTTAACCTCAGGTCGGGGAACTTACTCCATCCAATTTTTAAGATACGAACTTATCCCCGAAGAAGAGAGGAGACGCCTCTTTCCCTATTTGACTTAGAGCCTTTTCTTATTACAAGGGCGGTTAAACTGAGATTTATTTCTCCTTTTAAGCCTTCCTTTAGGTTTGGATTTAGACCTTCGGTTAATTTCCCAATTAGGCACCCCTTCATCTCTCTTCTTATCCCTTCCTTTATTAACGAAGTTAGACTCTTAATTAGGTTTGGGATTAGGGTGATTATTAGATTATTCATTAAACTAATTATTAGGATTCTACTTAGGTTCCCGATACCATCCCCTGTATGCTACACCCCTTTTTATAAAAATAAATCTCCCCTTTTTAAGGGCAAGTCTTTTAACTTTTAGTTAATTTTCTTAATATTATAAAGCAATTTAAGAAAAATGTCAACTATTCGGTTTTCATCAAAAATAATCTTACCGAAAATGGGTTATTTAATCAAAAATATCTTACCATTGAAAAAATTTAGGCTCCCTCCCATATTAAAAAGTAATAGGGGGAGCCTTTATGGTTATAACGATG
>JBDRVQ010000021.1 GCA_039801905.1 candidate division WOR-3 bacterium
AAACTTTTATTCTTTATCTCTTATTTTCTTTCGGTCTCTTCGCTTTCCCGATTCAAAGGGATACATTAGAAAATGGTCTCATTATTCTCTCCTATGAAGACCATAAACTACCAATCTTAGAAATCCGAGTAGTAATCAAAGCGGGCAGTGTCTTTGACCCAGAAGGAAAAGAAGGTTTAGCCAACTTAACCCTAAAAGGTTTATTCCGGGGAACAAAAAATTATCCGGGTCTGAAAATCTATGAAGAATTAGAAAAGGTTGGGGCGAGGATTGGTGAAGGGACAGGTTATGACTACGCCCAAATCTCTTTATCCCTTCTCAAAAAAGATTTAAATTTGGCATTAGATATCCTTTCCGATTGCCTCTTTAATCCCCTCTTTCCGGATGCGGAAATAGAAAAATTAAAATCGGAGATTATCGCCGGAATTTTAAGGGACGAAGGAGAACCGGACTATCTCCTATCCCGAGAATTCTATCAAAACCTATTTTTTAATACCCCTTATGCCCATCCGGTTGTGGGGAAAAGGGAGAGTATTGAGAGAATAAAGAGGGAGGAGATTCTTGATTTCTACCAGAGGTATTATATCCCGAATAATATCTTTCTGGTGGTGGTGGGCGATTTTTTCCGGGAAGAACTTATTCAGCAAATCAATGAACGCTTCGGGAAAATCCCAAAAGGTGAGATAAAAGAATTTTCCTTCCCCAAAATTAACCAACTATCCGGCCGTAAAATCAAGATCATTAAAAAGCCCGAAATAAACCAATCCTATATTATGCTTGGACACTTAGGAATTAGAGAAGGGGATAAGGATATGATACCGGTGCGGGTGATGAACTTCATTCTTGGTGGTGGTGCCCTAACTTCGCGCTTAGGAAAGGAGATTCGGGAAAAGAGGGGTTTAGCCTATGATGTCGGTTCCTATTTTGACCGCCGGTTTTATGCCGGTGCCTTTGTCTGTGAGATGCAGACCGAAATCAATAACACCCAGAAGGCGATAGAAATCATCCTCGGCGAGATCAAGAAGATGAAAGAGGAAGGGGCAAAATTGGAAGAATTAAAGAGGGCAAAGAAATTTTATACCGGAAACTTCCCCCTAACCTTTGATTCCTATGCGGAGAAGGCTAACCTTTTATCAAGTATCCAGTTTCACCAACTGGGTGATGACTATTTAGAGAAATTTCCGGAGAGGATTGAAGGGCTAACCTTAGAAGTGATAAATGAGATGGCAAAGAAATACCTTGACCCCGATAATCTCCTTCTGGTCATTGTTGGCAATATTGAAGAGAAGGATTTAGCCTTAGAAGGTTGGGAGATGATTCAGGAATGAGTTTCTCTATGAATAAGGAAGAGGCGGTAACAAAGTATTTCGGATTAGTAAAAAAAGTTAGTAGAGATTATATAAATAGAGGACTGGATTACGAAGAATTGATTAGCGAGGGAACAAAAGGGCTCTTAGTAGCAGTTGAGAGATTTGATTTCGGAAAAGGAACTTGTGGTTTCTATTCTTATGCTCTTAAATGGATAAAAGGTTCAATAAAACAGGCTTTAGCAAGACTCCATTCTAACCCAAGGGTGTCATTAAAAGAAGAAGTGATAGCCCCATCGGAAATTGATCTTCTCCCTGAGAAACTAAAATTGGAAATGGCTCTCCAATTCTTAGATGAGAAAGATAAAATAGTTATCTATCAATCTTTTGGGTTAAGTGACGGAAAGAAAAGGAAATTGAAAGAAATTGCTAACAACTTGGGAATAAGTATAGTTGCGGTTTGGAAACGACGGAAGAAAGCAATAGCAAGGTTGAAAAAAATTTTGTGCTCATCGGTCCTACCCAAAAAGAAAGACCCCTCAGAAAGATTGTGCCGGAAGGAATACATGAAGAGATATCGGCAGAAATACGGCGATAAAATGAGGAAGCAGATTAAGGAGTGGTTTGAGAAACACCCTTACTACTTAAAGGAATGGCGGAAGAAAAATCCCGATTACTATAAGAGATGGAGGGAGAAACATCTCCAAGAGCGACGGGAATACGAACGAAATTACCAGAGAAAAAGGAGAATTTCAATAAGCGGCTAAGGCTATGTCAACAAAAAAAACAGAAGGTTAAATTTGGTATCCTCTTTCATCTTATAAAAAGGGAGGAAATAGGAGGAAGAACGGAATGAATAACAAAGAATTACCAAGTGAGGGCGACTGGGAACACCGGGTGAAATCAGCGGCTGACTTTTGGGAAACTTACATTAAACCAAAGATGACGGCTGTTCCTGCAGGAAGTAGGAGGCAGTGTCTCCATTGGCATATATTATGGACCTTATTTGATACCGATGCCGATGTGGAGCAAAAAGAAAGTATGCCTTAATCTTTAGCTGGTGCTTTTTAGAGGTTTTTCGCCATTTAAGAGAAGAAGAGAGGAAGTATACTTTAATTTTTAGCTGGTGGTTCTAAAGCTAAAACCAACTTATACTCCTATTTTAGGTTGGACAACCTCTATAAAGGCAAAAGAGGGAATTCCTTACTTCCTAATAATAAACGAAGAAGGCTTCTCTGCTTGTAGAATTAATAAAACTGGAAAAGAAATTTTAGAAATGTGCAACGGCATTAATTCCCTCAAGTCAATAGCAGCAATAATTGCGAGAAAATATAACGTAGATTTGAAAGGATGCTTATCCGATGTTATGAAATTCATAGAAGAAGCATACCAAAATGGTTTCTTATTTTTCCCAAATCTCCCCCAAAAAGTAGGATTTGAATATACCTCTATTACAAAATCTTCTGAGGTATGGTTTCATATTACCAATCGTTGTAATTTGAAATGTCTCACTTGCTTCAAAGATGCTGGAAGACATTATAAAAATGAAATCTCCCTTTCCCAAGCGAAGAAAATAATTGATGAGATAGGGAAATTGGCTCCGGATACCGTTGTTGTTAGTGGTGGTGAGCCTTTAATTCATGAAGAATGCCTCCCCATCCTTAAGTATTTGAAAGAAAAAGGTTTATTTATTCATCTCATCACGAATGGGACGCTCATTACAAAAGATATAGCCTTCTCCCTGAAGAAAATTGGTGTAGACTTCGTCCAGGTTAGTTTAGATGGCAGTTCTCCTTATGTTAACGATAAAATAAGAGGTAAAGGAACTTTCAAAAGAACTATGGAAGGCGTGAAAAACTTAAAAGAGGCATCTCTTCGTTTCAGTTTATATCCCACCATAACTAAACTTAATATAGACGACCTCCCTAATATGTACAGAATGTTTCCCCCAATTGCTGATAGGAAGTCATCGGGATGCGCATTCTTTTGCCCTATCGGTCGGGGAGGAAGAAATAAAGAATTACTTCATATTCCTCATCAGGAGTTTTTTAATAAAGTTATCCGCTTTCTCTTTTTTGAAGTGAAACTTTTTAAAAAAGGATACGATTTCAATTTTAAAATGGAAGGAATTCCTCCCAATTTGTTTAAAAGACCAAATTGTGGATTAGGTAGCGGTACCTTCAGTATAGACGCTGATGGCTCGGTTTATCCTTGTCAATGGTTACATCTTCCTAAATTCCGAGCGGGAAATGTTTTTCTAAAACCTCTCCGAGAGATATATTATACTTCTCCAATTTTTCAAAAAATGAGGAACCTCCGGGTAGATACTTTGTCGTTGGAATGTAGGAAGTGTGAGATACGATATCTTTGCGGAGGGGGATGTCGTGCTCACGCATTAAGAGAAACAGGGAGTATTTTGAAAAGAGACCCTTTATGTTGTATATTTAAGCCCACTTTTGAATGGGGATTATGGGGAGCGACACCCCAACTTTCAGAAATAAAACCCTATAAGGAGGAGGTTGGTCTATGAGTATAACCTCATTTATCTTAGGCATCATCAGTCTAGTGGGGTTACCCTTTCTCAAAGGAGGTGCTATTCTCGCGGCTTTGCTTGCGATAATTTTTGGGATTAAAGGGAGACGAAGTGAAGAGAAACGTTCTTACGCTAATATCGGTCTCACATTAGGGGTTATTACGATAGCGATTATCATCATTGGTTTAGTGGTCGGACTCATAGCTTTCCAGAATGTGATTAGAATTTTGGAATAGGGCGCTGGATACCATTTTAAGCGAAATAAAGAATAAGGGATAAAAATTAGAAACGTTAAAAAGGCAAAGAGGTTTTATACCGGAAACTTCCCCCTAACCTTTGATTCCTATGCGGAAAAGGCTAACCTTCTATCAAGTATCCAGTTTCACCAACTGGGTGATGACTATTTAGAGAAATTTCCGGATGGGAGATTATTAAGGAATGATTACCTTCTTCACCTCAGAAAAATAAGGGGTAGAAAGGGAAACAAAATAGATCCCTTTTGCTAAATTCTCTCTCCGGAGGCGCAACTCGTAAAAACCTGCTTCCTTAACCCCTTCTTCTAATTTCTTAACCAACCGACCATTAATATCATAAACCCTTAGCAAGACAAATCCCTTTTTGGGCAAAAGATAGGTAACAGTTGTCTCGTCCTGAAAGAGATTGCCGCAGATGGTATAAAATGGGCTCTCATAAGGAAGATAGTTGGGAAAAGTAACCGTAACCAGGATTCCGATAATCGGGCTGGCATTGAGGGAAAATTTTATCACCCCGCCACTATTGGTATAACCGGTATGATAAAAACTGGAATCTCTCTGCGCGGTTAAACAGACTAATGCCCCGGGAAGCGGTCGGCCAGTTCTCCCATCCCTCACCCTTACTAAAAACTCATTATTGGGAAGGTGCTGGTAGGAAACCAAAAGAGTCTTTGGCACCTTAGTCCAGATATTAAGTGCTGGATCACCAAGAAGGCTCCATTCCCGATAGAAGATTTCGTTACTATCCGAAACTGGTTTGCTGGCGAGCGAATCCTTTGCCCTCAAAAATGCCTTACCCAAAATTAGAGAATCTTCGGCAAAGATTGCCTTTAAGAAAGTTCTCACAAAGCGCCCCCGCCACCGACCAAATAGACCACCCAATTGGGTGCCGAAAAATGCGACCGCCCCTTTTAAGGAATCATCTTTTCCTTTCACCCTTAACCACCTCTCCCCAACCGGATTTTCTCCCTTAAAGATGGTATAGCAAGAGCCGGAGATGATGATGGGCAATTTAGAGCCGTTTGCCAATTTTTCATCTTCTGGTTCTACGGTAAAGGGATAGACCCAATTTCCTCCGGCATGGCCCCGGTATAATAAAATCCCAATTCCCCTATTCAGGGCAGAGATGATATCTTCGGCATCATCATAACCCGAATGACCAAAAAGGGTATCATTAAAGATGGTGTCAATTTGGGAATAGCGAAGGCGCATCAGAGAATCATCATAGGGAAACTCCGCGGAATAGATAGGGTTATTTGGTCTACCACCATAGTCCCACATAAAGACTAAGGCACCCCTCTTATACCAGAGGGTATCATCTCTGGGAGGAAAGCGCTCATAAATTAAGACCTTTCTCACCATCGTTGAACATTCCCCAGGCGTTGAGCAGGGGAAACGACCAACCGGAATCTCCGCCCGGTAATCACCCTCTAAGTCACCATAAAAATTGTCGCCTAATAATAACTGGGAGAAGGGATAAAAGGAATCACCAGGGGGAAGATAGTTCTTATCGCCCACCAATAAGAGATATTCCGGTCTTATCCTTCTCACAATCTCTTTAATGGAATCTCGGGGATAACCAGAAGGGACAGGGATAATTTTTGCCCTCATCCCCTTTTTGGTCTTCCATTCCTTTAATAACTCTAAGGCGGGAACGAATTTCTCATTGGTAATGATAAGATATTGGTAAAGGGAATCGGAAAAGGCGAGGGAGAAAAGAAAGAAAAGAACTATTTTCATCTCTCTTTTAATTTAATAATTTTCTTAACCACTGTCAAGATAACAATTCCTAAAGAGAGAAGAATAAACCAATCACCAAACTTTTGGTAAACGGTCGGGGGCAAAGGTTTTGGTAAAAGACCAAAAAGAATCTCTTTGGTAAAGAGTTTTGTTTTTCTCACCACCCGACCATAAGGATCACAGATTAAAGAGATACCGTTATTCGCTGACCTTAATAAAGGCTTTCCCAATTCCAAACTCCTCATTATTGCCAACTCGCAATGCTGGTAAGGTCCTAAGGTTTTGCCGAACCAGCCATCATTAGTGATATTTACCAAAATGTCCGCACCCCGTAAGGCAAACTCCCTTGTCAAATCCGGAAAGATTGATTCAAAACAGATAAGGCAAGAGAATTTACCAAAAGGTGTCTGAAAGATAGTAAAGTCTTTCCCCGGAGTGAAATCTCCCATATCCGCGGTGGCAAAGGGCTTAAAGATTGGGAACTTATCAACATAGGGAATCCTTTCCGAAAAGGGAACCGGATGAATCTTCTTATAAATACCACTAATCCCTTTTTCCGGGGCAAAAAGGACCGCTCCGTTATAGTAATTCCCTCCTTCATAGATTGGAGTGCCAATTAAGAGATAAACATTCGCCAGATTACTAATCTTCTCAAATTCCTTTCTCACCCAATTTTCCTTTGTGATATCAAATAAGGAAGCGGTCTCGGGATAGAGCAAAATATCTGGTTTTTCTTCTAATGCCTGATTGGTTAAATTAAAAAGGGAAGAGAGGATTTCTTCTATACTTTCTGCCTCCCCTTTCTCATAAGGGCTGACATTGGGCTGGATGATTGCTACCTTAAAATTTCCACGCGCACTTCTAATCCGAAATATGCCATAGGATAAGGGAAGGAGAAATGCCAAGATTAAAACCGCTGCCCACCTCATCTTTTTCACTTTATTCGGCAGAAAGACCAATTTATAGACAATGAGATTGACAAAAACGACAAAGGCGGAGACCCCATAAACACCAGTAAGGGAAGCGAATTGGATTAAAGGCAAATAGGGCATCTGGGTATAACCCAATAACCCCCAAGGGAAACCAATTTCTGATTTCGTTCGGATAAACTCCAAAACTGCCCAGAGGAAAGGGGCAATGAAAATACCTAACTTCTTAACCAAAAGACCAAAGAGTAGACCATAGAGCCCAAAATATAAAAAGAGGACGAAAATCCCGATATAGAGAAGAAACTTCGTTACTCCCAAAATTGGCACAACCAGAAAGTAAAGCCACCAGAGGTGGAAGAGGGCAAAGAGAAAATAGAATAGAAAAGAGTAAAGAATTGCCTTTTTGGTTGGGGAATTTTCTATCAAATAAAGAAGGGGGATTAAAGAGAAATAACTAAAAAAGCGAAAAGGGAAAGGGGCAAAGGCAAGATTTAAGAGAATCGGCGAAAGAAAGAAGAGAAATAAATCGGCACGTCTTTTCACCAGCCAATTATAAGGAAAATCTAAGAAAAGGGAAGGGCTAACTTATTTAGCCTCTCAATTATTCCCTCTTTTAGTCATCCGATTATCCTCTATTTTATCCCCCCGATTAAACCCTTAATTATACCTCCGATTAAAACCTTAATTATACCTTGGATTAAACTCTTTATTAAATCTCTAATTATACCTTTTATAAAACCTCTAATTACCTCCATTATTAAAACCTTTATTACCTTATCTTTTAGACTTTGTATTAGGTCTGGGATACCATCCCCTGTATGCTACACCCCATTTTTTAAACACAAACCCCTCCCTTTTTTATTCCCCTAAGGAAATAGGTAAAACCTTTCTCTTTTGTCTTTACTTAATTATAATATAACTTTGGAAAAAGTCAAGCGGTCGGGTGAGAGCATTTGGCTATAATGCTCCTGAACAGTCTATAGACCGTATCTTAGAAGATAAAGAGTAAGGAAGATTTTATCCGCCTCAAGCGGATTAAAATCGTTCAGGATCATCTTGACCATGACCCACAAAATACTTTCTACCTCGCCTTAAATAAACAAAAAATGACCTCAACGATAAACCTCATACCCCAAAAAGGCCCCACCCGAAAACAACAAAAAAGGAGATTGTCTCTATTATCATAAAAGAAAGGAAACAAACCGGCTTCGGAAAAAGAAGGTTGCGTCACTATCTCTTTAATAAAAAAGGTCTCTTAACTCCAGAAAGTACCATCGGTAAGATATTAAAAAAGGAAGGGTTAGTTCGTTCCAAAAGGCGAGTGCGACGAGAATACCATCGGGTAAAATACCAGTGGGATAAGATATTGCCCTTTGCAGAGATGGAGATGGATACCAAAGAAATCCTTGATAAAAGGACACTTCCCAGAGAAGTCTATTCTTATGTGAAAGCATCCACTTTTATCCCTCACTACCAATGGACTTTAATTGATGTGGTTTCTAAAATCCGATTTTTGGCTTGGTCTTATTTTTGGGATTGGTCTTGTGGTCAAGTATTTGGCAAGATGGCACTCTGGTGGTTGAGGTTTTTGGTTTTAAGAAAAAGATTGTGATTTGGTCGGATGGTGGCTAGAATTTGATGCTTCTCAACCCGGGGCTTATGAAAAGGCGAATGAGAGGTTTTGGCGACCATTAGGGGTGGAGAGGAGAATTATTCGCAAGGGACATCCCGAAGATAATCCTTTTGTGGTGATAAAAGCGAATGCCGCAACGCCGAAGGTTTCTTGAAGTTAATCCGCTAGCCACCAGCGAAATCTTGCCTCAAAGAGGTGATAAGGATTTTATGGAAGGCAGAAACTTCCTATTTCTTTTCCTTTGCCCTTACCAACTGTTCGCCGAGAAATTTGGCATTTTCAATTGGATTAAGGTCTTTATCCTCTTTCACATCCCCCTTTCCCCCAACCCCGAAATAAGGATAGGATTTCATAATGATTGGTCTCATTCTTAAAAACAAGGCAAAATTGAAAAGATGCTCTAAGACCGGACGCGGGTCATCCCCACCACAAACCGCAATCAGACCACAAGGTTTCTCATTCAGGGGATGCGGTTTCTTAAAGCCTCTCATCTCATAAAAATAGGCAAGACAAACGAGCCTTTCCATAAGGGCGGTCAGGCGAGAAGGAATCTTAAAATAGAGGGGCGAACCCAAAACAATCGCGGAAGACTTTTTCATTTTATTGAAGATAATACTTAAATCGTCAGGTATGGGACATTGGTAGGGCTTTTTGGAACACAAGTTGTAGCAGGCACGACAGGGCTCAATATTCACTTCGGAAATCTGGATTATTTCTGACCTAATCTTTGGTTTTATCTCTTTTGCTGATTTTACAACCGTCTCCACCAAAAGGTTAGTATTCCCTCCTTTTCTCATTGAACCAACGATTCCCAATATCCTCATTTTGTCACCTCCACGGTAAAGATTTTATTTCTCTCCTGAAAACCTTTGATTAGCCTTATTTTTGCCTCAGGAACCTTAAAATAAAGGGATAGGAGTTTTCGCACTTCTTTATTGGCTTCCCCTTTCTCTGGCTTTGCCTTCACTTTCACTTCAAAAGTATCTTCTGACTTTTTAATAACCTCCTCTCTCTGGGCATTAGGGAAAACCTTTACTTTAATGAACATATTTCATTATACCATTAAGAAAAAGGATATCAAATTTTGCTGGGATTAAAAAGAGGATTCGGACTATTGACGAAAAGGGTAGGGAAGTTAAAATGGAATGTGGATTTTGAGGTTAAAGAATTTTTAGAATATTTGAAAAAGGAGAAAAGGTACTCTTCACATACCCTTCGGAGTTATAAGGTTGACCTGTCCCAATTTCAAGAGTTCCTTTCTGACCGGAAAGGGAAAAAGACCATTAGGACAGTGAAGGGAGAAGATGTCCGGGATTTCGTTGGCTACCTCCTCCGGTACGGTTATTCGGAAAAGAGTACCCAAAGAAAGTTGGCTGCCCTCAAATCTTTCTTCCGCTACTTAAAAAGGGAGAAGAAAATTACCCAAAATCCAACCCTCACCATTCGGGCACCCACTCCGGAGCGGCGCTTACCCAAGTTTTTAACAATCCGCCAGATAGAAAAGGCATTAGAAATCCCCGGTGAGGACGTATTCACCTTACGGGATAGAGCAATCTTAGAACTCCTCTACGCCTCCGGATTAAGGGTCTCGGAGTTGGTAAAATTGAAATTGGGTGATATTGATTTTCAGGCTAACCTCATCCGGGTAGAAGGGAAAGGGGGAAAGGAGCGGATTGTCCCTTTCGGAAGATACGCCCGGGAGGCGCTTTTTAAATACCTAAATAAAAGAAAGGAAAAGAGGGAGGAGGTATTTCTCAATCGGCAAGGGAAACCTTTAACCAGCCGCTCCATTCAGAGGATTGTCAATAAGTATTTGATGAAGGTGAGCGATGCCGCCGGTATCAATCCCCATATCCTGCGTCACTCCTTTGCTACCCACCTCTTAGAAAGGGGATGCGATCTCCGGGCGGTGCAAGAACTCTTGGGACACTCTTCCTTAGCAACAACCCAAATCTATACCCATTTGACAATCGGCGAATTGAAAGCGATTCATAAAAAGGCTCACCCCCGAGGAGATTAAATCGTTAATCTTTTAATCAAAACTGTCGCATAGGAACCAGGAGGCAAAAAGAAATTTATTCTCAATTTCATTTTCCCAGGATAAATTTCATCTTCTTCTAAACCGCTAATTTCCAAATCTTGCGGAATGGTAATTGCCTTCCTTAAATATGGTTTAAAGTAGATGCCCCTCATTTTCAGTTTTAGTTTCAAATCACTAACTTTTAACCCTTCCTTTTTTAAGACCTCTTCCACGATTGGAGAAAGATCCGGAGGAAATTCCGCCCGGGGTGCGGGGGAGGATATAGAAAGGTTAGAAAGATAATCTCTTATCCCTTCGGGAAGCTCTTTATAAAAGAGAAGTTCGCCGTACCGGTAGGCTACTGGGAATAATTCAATTCCGGGTAGCCCCTTTAAGAAGTTCCTTAAGATCTCATTCCAGAGGTATGCCTGATAGGAGTTAATAAATAAGGTTAATAAATTCCTTCGGATTTTCTTCACTGCTGACTTATAGTCATTTCCTTTTTCTTTAAGAAACCTTAAAACCGGCTGATATTCCTTCGGGGCGATAGTTTCGGCTTCTTCCCATTTTCCCCAGTTTTCTTTTAAGAAGACCTTCATCTTTTTCACCCTCTTCTCATCATAAGGGGAAGGGGTAGCCAAGTATAGTCTTAAGGCACTTTCGTAATCGCTTCTGATTAGCATTTTTGCCAAAAAACCTTCTTTGTGTCTCGCCTCCCCCATTCGCTGTTCGTCATAATAGTTAGGAAAGCCAAACTCTTTAACGGAAGGGAGATTAAGAAGTATTTTTTCTCCCTCTTCTTTTTTTAAGTCGCGGAGAGTAATCCGAAAGAAATTTCCCAAGAGGTTCTCATTTCTTAGTGGTTCGTCAATAAAGCCTAAAAATTGGAGGGAAAAATTTTTCTCTGTGATTGGTTCCTTCCTCACCCAGGAATTGGTGAGATATTGGATGGAGTGGGAATAACGGTCTTTTAAGCCCAACCTCTGGAATTTTCGGAAGTGATATCTTTCTTCTAAATAATGGATTAAATCTAAGGTATTCCAATAAGTCTTTTCTAAGCGATAGAGGGCAAATTTCCCCTTTTTCTTCGGAAAGACATTTATTTTCTCTTCCACATAGAAATCGTCCGGTTTAACCTTTATCTTCATCTATTTTAATCGGATAAATTTGAAAGAGGAATTTCCGACCCGGGCGATATAAACCCCAGTTGGTAGATGATTTAAGAATAACTCTTCCCACCTTCGGTTAAATAGGATTTTTGCCACGAGGGTACCTTTAATATCATAGATTCTTAATTCTTTTGGTGGGGAATATCTCATTAAGAATTGCGCCCGATTGCGGAAGGGGTTGGGAAAACAGAGAAGATCCCTTTCTCTAATTTCGTTTCTTCCATACCAATCTCTTATCACTTGGGCCGCTGGTTTACTATTGACTGAATAACCGTCGTCATTCGGTCCACCCTGATTGGGATTGGTTGTCCAATTCCAGATATAAAATCCTCCCACCCAGGGTAAAGAAAAAAAGGTGATAAAGGCGGCTTCGTAGCAATCCCTTTGCTCAGCGGTATCAACCGGACCAGGTGTTTGCCATTCCCAGGGTCTCATATTGGCACCGTCAACACTGCGATAGCCAATCTCCGAAAAGATGATCGGTTTACCAATTTGCCTTTGAAAAGATTCTAAAGAAGAGAGCCAGCGATTTTGCCAGGCATTTAATAAGTCTTCAAGGGTTGGGTCATAAAGATTGGTCAAAGGAAAAAAGGCGGAAATGCCAATAAAATCTAAGGCATCCCAAAAGTGAACATGAGTTCGGTAGCGGTCCCAATTGGCACCATAAAGAATACTTCCGGAATAATATCTCCTTACCGTATCAATCATCCGGCGCCATTCCGACTCGTAATTCTGGGTTGTTCCTTCCAATTCGGTTCCGATATTCAAAATCTCAACCCCGGTTCTTTCTGCCAATTTGGCATAATGTTTTAGAAAAGATAAGTAATTCCGAAACCAGACTCCTTCCCGGTCCGGCTCAATCTCTCCCCGCCATTCTCCATTTTTACAATCAATATGAAGTTTCAATGTTACCCTCATATTGAGAGAATGGATTTTATTTATCGCGTAGGTAAGGGCAGTATCCGAAGGTGTTGAATCCAAAGAAGGATAGATAAAAGGACTGGGCGCGGAATCCTGATACCAGGTCACAAGTAAGGCAACATCAGTAGTATTCAATTCCCTTAATAAAAGAAGGGAAGAATCTGCTTCCGGTGTCAGATAACCATTATGGCGCCAAGAGGTATAGCAGAATCCCCTTTGGAGAAAGAAAGAGAGGTGAAAAGCCAAAACTATTGGGAGCATACGAGTCTGATTATCTCTGTCCGAAAAGGCCTTGGGAGAAGGGGAAAAAACCCGCGATAAAGAAGAGAATGCCGGCAATGAGATGGAGAACCCTTATCGGAATAATCCGTAAAAGAAGAGAACCAAAAAGAACCGCAAGGAGGGTGCTAAAAGCCAAGGCAGCGGTAGAAGCGAGAAAAACGAAGAAGGGAGATTTTTGGGAGGTGGTGAAGCCAATCACTGCCAATTGGGTCTTATCTCCCAATTCTGCCAAAAAGAGGGAGAAGAAGATGAGAAAAAAATTTTTCCAAGGCATAATTCCTCCCATTTCTTTATGGTGGAAAAGGAATTCCTTCTAAAAAATTTTGCCGGTAGGAGAGATTTAGGGGAAGGGCATAAAAGGTGGTGGTATATAAGCCGACCCGACGCGGTCTTTTAAGTAATCGGAGAAGAATGGAGCGAACACTATAAAACTGAGATTTTAACCATAAGGGTTCATTCTGGTTAATTAAAGGGTGGTAGGTGAGATAGACCGGATTTTTATCTTGAAAGAAACGGATTTCAAGGAAATCAGGGTCAATTAAAGAGAGGTAGCGAAAGATGGGTTCGTAGTTCACCCCTTCCTTCTCGCCTCGGGGCGAAGCATTGGGTAAGAATAAGGCCATTCTTATTCCCACCAAAATTCTTTCCGATTGTATCCTTTTCACCTGTTTTCTTTTTTCGCGCGCCAATTTTTGGTTAAGGGAATATAATTCCTCAGTGGGGAGGAAATCTTCTTTGAGGTAGATTATCCGAATGCCAACTTTTCCTAAAAAACGAAGAAAATGGGGGTGATTTAAAATCGTGGAGGAGGCATTAACTACCCACTCTTTTTTCCATTGCCAAAGGGAAGTGAAGATTTCCCAATAGTAGTTAATATCGGAGGCGATATCTTCATCCAATAGATATACCCTTTTGTAGGGGAGATTAAGAACCTCACCGAGGATTTCTTCCTTCCCTCTCCTCTTTATTCTCTCTCCATAATAAATTGCCTGGGGACAGAAAGACCTTAACTCTTTTTGACAGAAGCAACCCAAAGTAAAATTAATCGCCTGATGAATAGAATTTAAGTAGGAAATTTTTAAGTCCCAACGGTAAGGAAGGTAAGTGGGGTCAGTACCGGCTTCATAAATTGGAGCTAAACTTCCTTTAAGTAAATCCTCTCTCACCTGAGGGAAGATATTCAAGATGGAACCTCGGATAAAGGAAAGGTGCGGCGGGAAAGCATTTCTCTCCTTAGAAACCAAAGGACCAAAAATAATAACCTTTTTCCCTTTGCCTTCTAAACGGTTGGCAATCTCTATTATCTTTCGGGGGGAAACTTCTAATGGGGTATAGATAAAAACAAAATCCCCTAATGCCTCATCCGTAATTTTCTCTATCCTTTCGTCAAAATAGGAACTTTCTGGTTCGGGAAGAAAATTGGCAATCTGTCGGAATTCCAAGTTAGGATAAAGGAAGTATCGGGCTCCGATGGGAAGAGGACCCTCTTCGGTGATAAAGGTTGGGAAAAGAAAAGAGAGTTTCATCCTTCCCCTAAGGCAGTGGAAAAATTTTAATCAATCAGAATTAACTTTTTAAGAAAGTATAATTTTGGGGAAGCCTCTTCATTCAGAAATAGGAAATAGAGACCGGGAGAAACTATTTTCCCTTTTTCGTCTCTCTTATCCCAAAAGGCACTCCCATGCCGATTGAGAGAAATTCTCTTCACCTTTGAACCTTTGGCATCATAGATCACCAACTGATGAAAAGAACTTTTTAATGGTAAATCAAGTTGGATATTTAGCCCTTTCCGCACCGGATTGGGAAAGACCCAAATTGCGTGGTGAGGTAATGTTCCTTTTTCTCCTATCAAACATGGCTCGCGGGTTGGCAAACTGCCAACCTCAAAATCGTCAAGATAAAAACCTTCACTGGTCTGACCATCATTATCGCTCTTAAAGACAAAACGCACCTGGATTGTCTCTCCGATTGATAAAAAGGATAAGTCATAAAACTCTTGACACCAATCACTTTCAATAACCTTCCCTCTCACCTCGGGGCGAAGCCACGGGTCGCCCAGGGCGCCTCCGGTACCAATAAAATCAAGGGTTTCCGCCCGATTTCCCCGAATGATTATCACATATATCCCATCAACCCCATAATTGGGTACCTTAAACCAGCGCCAGAATTTAAGATAAGGGTTTTGGTCGACCATAAAAGGTAAGGTTTGGAGAAAGGCATTCATATTATCATGGTATCTGGTGGTTTGCTCATCGCCACAATACCAAGAGAAACTTCCGGAGTGAGACCTTCGGGAAGAAAGATGCCAGAGGTTATTAGTACCTCCGGTTTGCCATAAGGAATCACCCGTTTCGGTATTATCCCAAAAACCACTTTGCCCAATTAAGAGGGGAAAGGTATCAAGGAATTGGTAATCCTGACAGCGAATAGCAACTTGGAGTAAAGCCAGATGAGAACCCGGGCAGGAAGGTGAAATAGCAACGAGAAAGGTATCTGGAAGAGAGCAGATAGATTTTGGTTGGATTTCTCCATAGAATAGACTTTCTGGAGCAAGGACAGTGAGATAAGGATCAAGGGAAGAGAGAAAGACCCAGGTACGATGGCTAATGCCAAAACCAGAATTATATAAAGAGATGCTTATCTTCTTCGTCTCATTAGGAAGGGAAGGTCTATTTCTCACTTCGGGATAGTGAATCCGTACTCTTGGTCGGCAGATTAAAATTGTTGGTTGATAAAGTCTCACGGAATCCGCTCGGACCAGAAGGTTAAAATTGACGCTATGACCATCGTTCCCATTACCAATAAAAATTTGGAAACCATTTTCCACCATTATTGACTCCCCAGGAGAAAGAGAAGGGATAAAACAAAAGGAATCAAGGAGGGTGATCAGAGTATCCGAAATAGAGAGATAGACATTTATATTATTAACTATTTCGTCACCACAATTCTTAAAAATTGGGGAAAGAAATAGAGTCTCATTGGGGTTAGGAATTTTGTCGTTGTTCCCTAAGGAGTCATTAACTAAAAATCCTAAAAAGTTCACATAGCCACCCGAAACGACCGGGATTTCTCTCTCCAAGGGATAGAAATTGGGCGCGGTGACCGTTAAAGAGAAATTCCCCGGTGTTTGAGGCGAGGCGCGTAAGAAAATCTCACCCCTTTCATTGGTCAATCCTCGGTCATAAGACTCATCATCTTTTTTCAAACAGACCAGGGCATCTTTAACCGGCGTCCCCGAAGAAGTAACCTTAAAGAGAAACCTCCCTTCCCGGTTGGGCAGAGCCGAGGGAGAAGAGACCTCCAAAGAGCAAGGTCTTTTAGTCCAGATTTTAATCTCCGGGTCACCTAAAAGATTTACCTGGTATTGGTGCCAGCGGTAGACATTTTTCTGCCGAGAAAATGGGAGGTAATGGATTTTGGCGTAAGCCAAAGCCTCGCCGAGGTTTCTTCTATTTTTTAATAACTCATAGAAGAAGCGATTATCAAACTTATCCGAATAGCCAAAACCAGGATTGCCTGGTGAACCCCAACCGTAACTGGAATTACCGATGAAACCAACTCCACCTCCTCTCGGATTGATAAGATAATGTTCGGCGATGCAGTCAAAGTCATAAGCGGTAGTCCAGCAACCAATAGAATATAAAACTCCATATTTTCCCAGATTGGTTACGGTATCTAAGTCCTGATTTCTTAAAGAAGTCCCTCCGGTTGACATTATGTCAATCCAACCATGGCCATCGTGATTTAAGAGATTTTTACCCATACGCATTGCGTTCATCACCGCAGTTCGGCTTAAATTCCCTAACCTCTGGTATAATTTGGTGATATTAAAATCCGAAGAGAATGACTCCCTTTCCATCTTGTCTTTGTGCACCCCGCCATCGGTATAGGGATTTGACCAGAGAACTTCCGCAAAGAATAAGACATCCTGCAAATAATCCGGATTGGGACTCTTCTCGTAGTTTAAAACCTTATTGACAAATGCCTGCGCCTCAGAGATGGTATTGACTGGTGCCCGACCAACGAATAGTTCGGGATAGAGATCAATAGAATCTTCTACTTCGCCGAAGATGGTATCGCCATCAAAATTCCAGTCGCCATCTAAATCCCCATAATACAAATCAGAAGGCAAGAGGTCTTCTCGGGGATGGATATTGGCGCTACAGGTCATGGCATAGGCGTAACGGCAGGGGATAATATCGGTATCGCCACCCAAAAGGACCCATTTTGTCCCGGAATCGGGTAAAGTCTTTAAGTAATTGCGAATCTTTTCCGCCCGGTCTCTTCCCGGGTAATTATTTTCAATCCAAGAGACAGTTCGGATGGCAGAAGGTATTCCTTTTTTCTCCTTCCAGGAGGTCAACCTCTCAAAGACGGTATCCAGAGGGGGCGAAGTGATACAGAGGTATTCAAAACCATTTTCCATCTCTTTTTCCTCTTTCTCCTCTTCTGAGATAAAATTAAGAGAGAGTTTTATCTTCTTATAAAAGATAACCTTTTTCTCTTTCGGTAGATATTGAATGGGATAGAATAAGAATTCGGCAAATTTCTCTTTTCCCATTTTCCCGATGCCAATAAATTCCCAGACCTTTCCAGGATAAATTCTCTCTGATTGATAAAACTCATCACGGGGTGGGATAAAATCAATCTTTTCCAATTGCCAAGAGATGGGGTATTGCTTTTGGCTGGGAAAGATGAGAAAATTCCCGGGTAAGGTTTCCAATTCCACTTCTGAGATTTTTACTTCCGAAATTTTACTCCCTTTAGGAATAGGGAAAACCTGCGCCCGAATCGGAACTTGGGGTTTTCCTATCTCCTCGGTCAATTCACAGTCGGGCAAAAAGAGAAGATCAAAGGTATCTCTCTTTTCTACAATCAAATCTTCCTTTGAGAAGAGAATCGCCTTAGAAAAACCGGATAGGTTACCAAAAATAAACAAAATAAAAATTAATAACTTCCACCCATTCTGATTAACCATCCTCAATTATATTCTCAAAAGGTTTTCAAGTCAATGAAAGGTTGCGGCAATTGACTTCGGGAACTTTTTATTTATTTTAGTATGGTGAAGGTCTTGGAAATCGGTAGCGGTTTGCAACCTTATCGGGGAAAAGAAGGGGAAGAGGTGATTCATTTAGACAAAATCCCCTTTCCGGAGGTAGAGGTAGTTTGGGATTTAGAAATTACCCCCTATCCATTTCCCGACGATACCTTTGATAAGGTGATTGCCAATCATTGTATAGAGCATCTCTCCGATACCATAAAGGTCTTGGCGGAGTTATGGCGCATCAGTAAAAATAAAGCAGAAATTTTTATCCGGGTTCCCTATTATTCTTCTTATCTTGCCTTTCAGGACCCCACCCATAAGAGATTTTTTACTGAGGAGACCTTTCGCTATTTCACCAAAGAGCGACCAATAAGTTTCTCTTCTCCGGTAAACTTCTCTCTGAAATCGGTAAACTATTTTTATCAATATCCAAGGTTTGCCCGTTTCTTAAAAAAGTTTTTCCCCCTCCTCTACCGATTTTTGAAGAACCATTTATTGAATTTCATTAAAGAGATAGAAGTAGAATTGGTGGTGGAGAAATGATAAAAATTGACGGTTCTTTCGGCGAAGGGGGGGGACAGATTTTACGCACCGCCCTGGCTCTCTCCTCAGTTTTAGCTAAACCATTTCTCATTTTCAATATCCGAAAGGGAAGGAAAAAACCCGGTTTATTGGCGCAACATCTCACCGGGGTGCGGGCGGTGGCAAAGATCACCGAAGCGGAAAAGGAAGGGGATGAGTTCGGTTCGGAAAAACTAATGTTCCACCCGAAGAAAATTTTACCGGGCAAATATGAGTTTGATGTAGCGGAGGAAAGAGGAAGTGCCGGTTCGGTAACCTTAGTTGCCCAATCAGTCTTACCAATACTTTTCTTTGCGGAAAGAGAATCTGAAGTTTCCTTAAAAGGGGGGACTCATGTTCCCTTCAGTCCCATCTTTGATTACTTAAAAGAAATTCTGTTGCCGACGATTAAAAGGTTAGGCTATGAGGCAGAAGGTGAGATAAAAAAGTATGGGTTTTATCCGGTGGGGGGTGGTGAGATAACTCTTAAAATAAGACCGCTCTCTTTCTCCTCTTTCGCTAACATCTCCAA
Source organism: candidate division WOR-3 bacterium (assembly GCA_039801905.1). NCBI lineage: Bacteria > Pseudomonadati > Caldifarciminota > Caldifarciminota bacterium. The sequence continues at coordinate 18,926 of JBDRVQ010000021.1, forward strand.
TTCAAAGAGGGGGGACCTATCTTTTTTAAAGGTCATCTCCCGAGTGGCAAATCTCCCTTTAACAATCGCCGAGAGACAGGCAAAAAGGGTGAAGGAGAAATTGGGGGGTAATTTTAATATAAATGAGATGATAATTGAAACCTGTGAGGCTTCAAGCCCCGGGACCTATCTCTTTATTAAAGCCACATTCACTAATGCTTTAGCCGGATTCTCATCCTTAGGGGAAAAGGGAAAACCGGCGGAAAAGGTAGCAGAAGAAGCAATAGAGGAATTTTTCACCTATTACCAGACCGAAGCCCTCTTTGACCCTCACCTTGCGGACCAGGTCTTAATCTTTCTTGCCCTATTAAAGAGAAAATTAAGGGAAGAAAAATTCTTTTTTACCACCTCTCAGGTTACTAACCATCTTCTTACCAATATCTGGACGATCAAAAATTTTATCCCCTTGGAAATTAAATTGATAGGAGAATTGGGAAAACCGGGAAGGGTGGAGATAGATTAAATTTAATTTTCCCAAATTAAAAGAGATTTAACCGCGGAGCCGGAGATTCGGTTTCTGGCAAAACGGTGGGACTTTCATTGGTGGGTCTTAATAAGGAGGTTGAGATGAAATGGATTGCCAGAAACACGTCTCCGTGCTCCGCATCTTATAATGAAATATTATTCAATCTTTTCGCTTTGTCAACTACCAGATACCGGTTTTTAAGTATTCATCAATATGCCGAGCCGCAACTCTTCCCGCCCCCATTGCTAAAATTACAGTCGCAGCACCGGTCACAATATCACCCCCGGCAAAAACCCCTTTCTTTGTCGTCTTGCCGGTCTTTTCATCAGCGATAATATTACCGTGTTTCCCAACGGCTAAACCCGGGGTGGTCTGGGGAATTAGGGGATTGGGGCTTTGACCGATGGCGCAGACCACGGTATCAACCGGAATCCTAAATTCTGAGCCCGGACAAGGAATGGGTCTTCTCCGTCCCGAACTATCTGGTTCTCCTAAGGTCATCCTGATACATTCCATCTCCTTCACCCAGCCGTCTCCATCAGCAATGTATCTTACCGGTAGGGTGAGAAAATGAAATTCTACCCCCTCCTCTTCCGCTCTCACAATCTCTTCCATCCGGGCGGGAAGCTCCTCCCTTCCCCTCCGGTAGATAATCATTGACTTCTCCGCCCCTAATCTTAAAGCGGTCCGGGCCGCATCCATCGCCACATTACCACCACCAATCACCGCTACCCTCCTTCCTTTAACTACTGGGGTATCATATTCCGGGAAGAGATAGGCTTTCATTAGATTAACTCGGGTTAGATACTCATTAGCGGAATAAATCCCGGAAGCATTTTCCCCCGGAATATTCATAAACCAAGGGAGTCCGGCACCGGTACCAATAAAGACCGCATCAAAATCTAAAAGGAGTTCGTCCACTGTCTTCGTCTTCCCAACGACAAAGTTCAAAATTACCTTCACGCCTAATGCCTTGACAAAATCAACTTCGCGCTGAACGATTGCCTTAGGCAAACGGAACTCAGGAATGCCATAGACCAGAACCCCACCTGGCTTATGGAGCGCCTCAAAGATAACTACCTCGTGTCCCATCTTCGCCAAATCCCCAGCGACAGTGAGTCCGGCGGGTCCAGAACCCACCACAGCGATTCTCTTACCTGTGGGTTTTCCCTTTTCCGGAATCTCTATCCCCTGCTCTGCTTCCCAATCCGCCACGAATCTTTCTAACCGGCCAATGGCACAGGGTTCAAACTTTTTACCCAAAACGCAAAATTTTTCACATTGCTCTTCCTGGGGGCAGACCCGGCCGCAGATTGCCGGTAGACAATTCTTCTCTTTTAATATCCTTGCCGCTTCCCGAAATTTTCTCTCTTTGATCTTACTGATAAAACCGGGTATATCAATCTCTACGGGACAACCACTAACGCAGGCTGGCTTCTTACAGGAAAGGCAGCGCTCTGCTTCTAAGACCGCCTCTTCTTCTGTATAACCGAAGGGTACCTCATTAAAATTTTTAATCCTTTCTGCTGGCGGTTGTTCCCGCATCGGTACTTTCTTATCTCTAATTTTCATAGTCTACTCCGACTCGCCTCGGGGCGAAGCCATGGGAGAATACTTTTCAAACTTTTCCAAGGAGATTTTCTCCTCTTTTAAGTAGGTTTTAAGGCGGGTGGCAAGAAGTTCAAAGTTTACCTTATGGCCATCAAATTCTGGTCCGTCAACGCAGGCGAATTTTGTCTCCCCGCCAACTTCTACCCGGCAGACCCCGCACATTCCTGTAGCATCAAGCATTATCGGGTTCAAACTGACAATCGTGGGGATATTATAAATCTTCGTTAAATTACAGACCGCTTTCATCATCGGCACCGGTCCAATGGCAATTACCCTCTCAATCTTTTTCCCTTCTTTAATTAAATCCTGCAAGGCATCGGAGACAAATCCCTTCTTTCCATAACTCCCATCATCGGTTGTCACATAAAACTCATCGCAAACCTCTTTAATCTCTTCTTCCATAATCAAAAGTTCCTTAGTCCGGGCGCCGATGATACCGATAAGATAGTTCCCCTTTTTCTTTAATGCCTTTAAGACCGGATAGATGACCGCAGTCCCCACCCCACCGCCAATACCCACCACATTACCGAAGAATTCAATCTCCGAAGGCTTACCCAATGGTCCGACGAAATCTAAAATCTCTTCCCCTTCCTTGAGAAGTCCCAAATGTTTGGTCGTCTTCCCCACTTCCTGAAAGATAATCCGCACTGCCCCTTCTTCGGGGAAGGTTTCAGCAATGGTTAAGGGAATCCTCTCGCCTTCTTCTGAGACCCGTAAGACAATAAACTGCCCCGGCAATGCCTTTTGGGCAATTAAAGGGGCAGAAACGATAAACTCCTTAATGCTCGGAGCTAAAATTCTTTTCTTTAAAATTTTCGCCATAATAAAATAGAATTATAACAGATTTTTTACCCTTTTCAAGGAATTTAATAACTCTTGGCAAATAATCTCCAAACTCATCACCCGGGAACCCTTAAAAAGGATTGTGTCATAGGGCTTTATTATCTCTAAAAGAAATCTCACCGCCTCTTCTCTTTCCTTAAAGGGAAAGGTCCTCTCCTTTGCCATCCCGGCTTTTCTTGCCCCTTCAATTACTACTTCCGCCAAATCGCCAACCGCAATCAAAATATCCAAATAATCTTTTGCCCTCTTTCCCAATTCCAAATGGAATTCCCTTTCCCTTTCTCCCAACTCCTTCATATCTCCTAAAACGCCGATCTTCCTACCCGGGGCAATTATCTTTAAGGTCTTCAATGCCTCTAACATAGATGCCGGATTGGCATTATAACAATCAAGGAGGATTTTATAATTAGCCAAATCTATTACCTGATACCTCAAAGGTGGTGGTTGAAAGTTGGCTAAAGAAGAGACCGCCTCTCTTAAATCAATCCCTAAGGCAGAAGAGACCGCCAGAGCGGCAAGGGAGTTATAGACATTGCCCTCGCCAATCGTCTTTAATAAGACCCGATATTTTCCTTGGAGGAGGTATTCGGTCTTTTCCGGAAAGAATTGGATATCTTGGGCGAAGAAATCGCTCTCTTGGGAAAGGCCAAAGGTTATCTTCTTAAAACTAAATTCCTCTGCTATTTCCCTGATTAAAGGGTCGTCAAAATTAAGAATGGCAAAACCATCTTCGGGCAAGGATTCTAAAAGTTCCTTTTTCTCTTTTGCCACCCCCTCTTTGGTCTTCATAAACTCTAAATGGGTTTCCGAGATGTTAGTTATCACCCCAATCTCTGGTAAGGCGATTTGGCAGAGGGAGCGGGTGCCGCCAATCTCATTCATCTCCATCTCTAAGACTAAAACCTCAGTCTCTTCATTAAGTTCTAAGATGGTTAAGGGAAGACCGATATCGTTATTATAACTCTCCTTTGCCTTTAAGACCTTGTATTTTATTTGGGCAATATGCGCCACCATCTCTTTTACGGTGGTCTTGCCGTTACTACCGGTGACGGCTACCACTTTGGGATGAAATTTCTTTCGGTAATAGGAAGCAATCGCCTTTAAGGCGGTTTTGGTATCCGAGACCTTTATCATAATTGGCAGTTCTTCTTTTATCTCTTTTGAGAAGATTATCCCTTTTGCCCCTTTCTCTTTCGCCTCTCTGATAAAGGAATGGCCATCAAAGTTCTTTCCTTTTAAGGGAAGGAAGAAATCATTTGGGGATATATTTCTGGAATCAGTGGCGATATTCTCTATTAGGGAATCTTCCCTTCCCCGGATCAAAATACCATTAGTTATCTCAATTACCTCTTTTACCGATAGTTTCATTCCCTTTTCTCAAAGAATGAACATCGCATCGCCAAAACTGTAAAAGAGAAATTTCTTTTCAATTGCGTACCGGTAGGCGGAGAAGATTAGTTCCTTATCGGCAAAGGCAGAAACCAAAAGGAGCAAAGGTGATTTTGGTAAGTGGAAGTTGGTGATTAAGGCGTCAACAATCTTAAATTGATAGCCGGGATAGATAAAGAGTTCAGTTGTCCCGGAATAGGGTTTCACTTTCCCATCTTCGGCAATACTCTCCAATGCCCGAACCGAGGTTGTGCCGCAGGCGATAACTCTTCTTTTCTCTCTCTTTGCCCGATTGATTAACTCCGCGGTCTCTAAACTAATACTAAAATCTTCCTGATACATCTTATGCTCTTCCACCGTTTCCGTCTTTATCGGGCGGAAGGTTCCCAAACTGGGATGGAGGGTAATAAAGCCAATCTCCACCCCCATCTCTTTTATCTTATTAATAAGTTCTAAGGTGAAGTGGAGGCCAGCGGTTGGTGAGGCAACCCCTCCTTCTTTTTGGGCGAAGATGGTCTGGTAATCATTAGGATTTTCTATCTTCCCTTTAATATAAGGGGGAAGGGCAATCTCCCCAAACTTTTCCATTATCTCTTCTATTGGTCCCAAAAAGCGGGCGCGTCTAACCCCGGTCGGTCTTCGTTCTTCAATTCTCACTACGAAATCACCAACCCGAACTTCAACTCCCACCTTAAATTTCTTTGCCGGCCGACAGAGGATCTCCCATAAGTTCTCTTCTACCTTCCGCAAAAGTAAAATCTCACCCTTTTTCCCATTGGGCAAGGTGCCATAGATGCGGGCAGGAATCACTTTGGTATCATTAAGGATTAAAACATCTCCGGGTTTGAGATATTCGGTAATCTTACTGAAGACCGTCTCAAAGAACTCCTTCTTTTTCCGGTCAACAACTAAAAGCCTTGAGGCATCCCTTCTTTCCCTTGGTTTTTGGGCGATAAGTTCCGGTGGCAGATAATAGTCAAAATCTAAAAGTTTCATTCTCTAAAAACTGCGAAGTCGCCCGGTTTATTTGGAATTAGTTCTTGATTAGATTTTTTTATTTCGCTTCCCTTATCTTTTGCCCAATTCGCTCCAACTCTTCCCAACTTGGTATATCCTTTAGCCGCACCTGGACATAGTGGTGGAGGTCTAAAAACTTGTCAAAGATATTTTCCCGCTCTCTTATCTTAGGTACCAGATGGGCATGGAGATGGGGGATTCTTGTTCCCCGGATTAAGAGGCTCACATATTCGGTCGCAAATGCCTTCTTTAATTTATTACCCACAATCCAAATTGCCCGGAAGAAAGGACCGGCATCCTCGGGTAATAAATCGGTAAACCAAGTGATATGCTTCTTCGGGATAATAAGGGTATGACCGGGACCAACCGGATAGATATCAAGAATTCCTATGTTCTTTTCGTCTTCGTAGACCTTAACCGCTTTCTCTTCACCGGAGGCGATGGCGCAGAAGAGACACTTCATATTATCTCCAAAGGTCGGAAGTATAAGATGTCATTGATATTCCCTTCCCTTTCCCTTTTGAAGACCGCTTCCAGTTCCATTCCAATCTCAATCTCCTCTGGTTCCATTTCCCCTAAGCGATGGACAATTACCGTATCGGTATTTTCCATCCGGATTAAACCAACCAATTCTGGTTGAGAGAGTTCTTTGCCGTCCGGACCGAGAAAGAGGATGGTATAACCTTCTAATCTTCCCCGATTCGGAATTTCTCTCCATTCGGTAAGGGTTTCAAAACAGAACTCACAGTAAATCTTTGGTGGGAGAAAGACAAAGTCACATTTCGGACAATAGGTCGCTAAAAATTTTCCCTCTTCTTTTATCGCCCGGAAGAATTTCTCCCCGGCGATCCCGGCGGTGTAAAGGCTCTCTACGGGTAGTTCCCCCTTCCAAGATTTTATTCTCTCTAAGTCTTCAATCTTCTTGACGACTCCCATAAAACCTCCTATATCGGCTTAAAGTATAAGATATCGGTGATGGCGCCTTCTCTCTCTTCTTTCTTCTTCCAGACCGCCTTCACCTTCATCCCCACCTTAACCTCCTCCGGTTTCACCTCTCCCAAAAGGTGCATAATACCATGCCCGGGAGAAGCGCCATCAATCTCAATCACCGCGGGAATTTGGGGTTCTTTTAAGAACTTCATATCCCAGGTGATATAACATAGGGAGAAGGTATTAACTTTACCAGTATCCTTTAACTCCACCCAAGAGTCAATCGTTCGGAAGCATTCTTCACAGAAAATTCTTGGTGGCACCATTATCCGACCGCACTTTTCACACTTCACACCCAAAATCTTCCCTTCTTTAAGACCAGCGAGATATTTACCGATGGCGATGCCACAATCCCAGGCGTATTTGGCATCTGCCTTCCAATAGGCAAGGCAGACCTTTCTCTCTTTTATCTCTTCATCTTTCAATCCAGTTCCTAAGAATTTCATCTCTCCTCCTATATTCCCAAGACCGTAACGGCGCCAACCTGCATCAAATCGCCCCAGGCTTGGGCAACACCCCTTCTCACCTTCCGGGCAACCTGCCTCTTACCCGCTTCGCCCCGGAGTTGGAGGAAGAGTTCAATCACCTTCATCAGACCAGCGGCGGCAATTGGATTACCAACACCCAAAAGTCCACCCGAAGGGCAGACCGGTAGGTCGCCATCCCTCTGGGTAACACCATCAACCGTCAATTGCGGCGCCTCACCTTTACCGCAGAGCATTAGACCTTCCAGATGGTGGAGTTCTTTATAGTCAAATGGATCATAAGGTTCGGCAATGTGGATATCATACCTCGGGTTTGTCACCCCCGCCATCTTATAAGCCATCCGCGCCGCTTCTTCTACGTATCTCGGATAACATAAGTCCCGGTTTGTCCAGTACGCGGTATCAAGAGACCAGCCAACCCCTTCCACCCAAACCGGTTTATTGGTCCACCTCCTCGCCAGGTATTCATTAACCATCACAATGGCACAGGCACCATCCGAAACCGGAGAGACATCAAGCCTCTGCACCGGATAAGCCAAAACCGGTGAATTTAAGACATCCTGAACCGTAATCTCTTCTTTCAATTGGGCTGCGGGATGGTCTAAGGCATTTTTCTTATTTTTAACCGCCACTAAGGCGATCTCCTCTTTCTTTATGCCATAGGTTGTCATATACCGATTCATCTCCAAGGCAAAGATCCATAAGAGGTTTGGCTTTAATGGCCTTTCGGTCGTATGGTCAAAGATGGTCAAAAATGCTCCCTGGGGATGGGGTTGATAAGAAGACATCTTCTCCTCGCAGACCACAAGGCAGGAATCAATGAGACCGGAGGCGACATGATACCAACCGCAGATGACCGCAAAGACACCGGTGCCACCACCAACATAACACCTGAGGGTCGGCTTATTAAAACCACCCGCCCCGTCCGATAGATATTCCCCTTTCATATGGACACCATCAAAGGTATCCGGAGCGCTACCAATCACCACCGCATCAATCTGGGAGAGTTTCATCCCACAGTAGTCTAAGGCTTCTTTTGCCGCATAATAGGCAAGTTCCTTACCGGTCTCTTGGGCGCGCCGGACAAACTTGGTCATTCCGACACCAACAATGGCAACCCTTCTTCCCATCTTTACCTCCTTTCAATAATTAAACAGGCGGTTGATTGAGTGGGCAATCCCCGCCAGGAATGGACCAATGCCTTATCTGCCTTTTTCAATTGGAACTCCCCGGCTTTCCCCTTTAACTGGAGGCAGGCAACAAAGAGACGCATAAGACCTGTCGCCTCATAAAGATAACCCATTCCCAAACTGCCACCAGATGGGTTAACCGGAAATTCCCCTTCCGGATGAAAGGCACCTTCCTTCAACTTGGCAAAGACCCGCCCTTCGGTGAAAATCCCTAAGGCTTCCAAATGTTGCAGTTCTTTATAAGAGAAGGTATCGTCAATCTCGGCAAAGTCAATTTCTTTTTGGGGGTTTTTGATATCCGCCTCCTGATAAGCCATCTTCGCCGCCTTCTCCACATAAGAAAGGTAAAACCATTCCCTCGTATCAAGGTTATAAGAACCAGAATTCCAGCCGAAACCGGAAATCCAGATTGGTTCTTTATTAAGAGAAGTTGCCACCTTCTCTGATGCCAAAACGAAGACACAGGCCCCATCCGCGGGTTGGCTGATATCCGCGGAGAGTAAGGGGAGAGAGACCGGGTCGGAGGATAGATAGTCATCAAGGGTTAAATTTTCTCCATAACAGGCATAAGGGTTCTTTAAGGCGTTTCGTTTATTCTTAATCACAACCTCTCCGCATTCTATCCCATTAATCATATTCACCCTCAAAAAGCGGTCGTATTCCAGACCGGCAATAAAATAGGGGTTTAGATTTAATGGCCTAACATAGATTGGGTCAAGGGCACAGAGATGAATCCCATCCGGGGTTAAGATATTGGAAGATTTAACATGGGCTTCTACCACCGCGATATTGAAATTACCAGTTAGAATCTGGAGGCAGGCGGCAATAATCCCTTGTAGGCCATCTTGAGTTACGGTATGGTTCGGTTTTAAGGCACCACCGAGTTGGTCCGGGGTATATTCATCAAAGATAGAAGTCCCTTCAATATAGTCTTCGGCGCAGGTGACAAAGGTATCAACATCCTTTCGGGGATTAATCCCACACTCATTATAAGCCTTGACCGCCGCCTCATAAACTAACTCCTTATAGGAGAGTTCGGGCGAAAGGGGCCTTAATGGCGTGAGACCCATCCCGACAATTCCAACTTTCATAATTTCCTCCTGCTAAATAAACCACATTTATATTAATGAGAAAAAGAAAATATGTCAAATTAGGTGTGTCGTTCCAACTGCAAAATTGCAATTTTTTAGTTTGTATTCCTCCTTAAAAATGGAGAAAATAGGGCAGTTAAGTCTCATTGGTAAAATATAAAAGGTTGTTGATAGTTTCTAATGAGGGGTAAACTCCTAAAATAAAGGTTTAGGGAAAATTTGCGATATCAAGATGGAACGACAGCGATATTTGACTTTACCAGAAATCTTCCGTAGACTTCAATAGTTATGAAGATTGTTAGAGAGAAGGTTTCAATAGGAGAATTAAAAAAGATGGCGGAGGGGATGTTTGGGGATTTAGTTAAGGCGGTGGTTGATGTGGAAAGGAAAATTATGGCAATTGGTGGGGAACTCCATTCCGATGAAGAGGCGGTCCTAATTGAAGACGGTTCAAAACAGGAAAATCTCTGGGGCATTAATCTCTATCCAGAAATTGAAGGTGAAGGTTGGATTGAGTTTGATTCGGTGATAAATATAAGACCTTCCCAAGGGAACCGGAGTCGGGGTGTTGATAACCCAGAGATTAGAAAGAAAGTGGTTGAAGTTGTTAATCAATTGGTTGAAAGGTGAATTATCAACATAAGGAATTAGCTCGAGGGCGCTGGTTTCAGTTGACCTTCTTTGAGCAGATGGCGAATATCGGAAGTGAGGTGGAGCGGGCAATTATCTGGCAGGAGAAGAATAAGGGATATAGCCAAAAGGCGATTGAGCGCGCCTTGGAACTCTTAGATTTAACTATCGCGGATCAGAAAAATAAGAAACGGTTAAAGGAGTTAACTCGTTTAAGGGAGTGTCTGGTTGACTACTTCTATTTTGACAATCAGTTCTCTTCTTCAATTGAATCCTGGCGGAAATATTTCTTCGCCTTTGCCTATGCGGCGCGGCTAAAAAAGTTTTGAATTTGTTGGATAATTTATTTGAGATAGTCCTTAAAGGTGCATTTCCTGCCATTTGGCGATAGCGCTCTCGTCAAAATCCTCATCCTCTCATCCCCGAGAACCTTTCCTCAACTTCTAATACCCTAAATCCTTGCAAACCAAGGAGATTTGTTATACTATCAGTTCAAAGGGTTAATCGTCCGGGGATTAGCCCCCGCTTCAAACCTTCTTCTCAAGATGAAGCAAGGAGCCAAAATTTGTATTCTGAGGCGTAGCATCGGATTTATGCGACAATCCCTTCTCTAATTTCCCTTTAAGGAAGGGGAAGGGAATTTGTTTGATAAATCAAACCGCTACAACTTTGTATCCTTTACATCTTGGCCAGAGAATATTTTTCTCTTTTTTTGTGCCTTTGTGCTACGCAATGCTTTGTGTCGTGTCTTTGTGGTTAAACTATCGTGGATTAAGATTATACTTTATTTTAGCGGGAATATTATCTTTTATCCGTTAGAAACCTCTTTATGGAGTTAACTATTTCCCCTAACCATCTTTTGTAAAAAGGGGATTATTACCAGAGGAAGATTACCTTCTCTCTCTCTTTTATTCCTCTTCCTTCTAACTTTAATATGTAGATACCGATTGGAACCTTTTTTCCTCTTTCATCCTCACCATTCCAGACAATAACGTTTTTTGCTTGCGGGCAAAAAGATTTTATCAATCTCCCCTGGCTATTGTAGATTTCCAATCTCGGGCAGTGAGCGGTATGCGGTAAGCGGATAGTTGTCAATTTGTGGAAGGGGTTGGGAGAGATGAGTAGCGAACTGGATAGAGACCGGGCTTTTAACTCCTTTTCGGAAAGTCCGACAATCCAATCTATGGGAACTCTATGGACAAGAATCGGATTCCGGGTTTTGGGCATTTCGGAGCCAGCGATTGAATCAGCGAGATAGGTTATCCAGGCATAGTGATCAATTTTCTCGGCGATACAGGGGAAGCGGAAGGAGATGGTGGCGGTTGTATCCGTTATAACCCGGGGAGTTGTCCAGGTTCGGCCATTATCGTCAGATGCGGAAACCCAGATACCGGAACGAAGTTGATTATTTATTGGTTCGGGATTGGAGCCGATGAATTCCTCCCAGGTGGCGATTAGAGTTTGAGTTGTCGGGTTCTGACCGATAGAAGGTCTGGTAGCGAAGACTTCATCAATCTCCCCGGCCAGTGTCTCTGGTTCCGCCCTTCTAATCTTTGACCAGGCTGGATTATTATTTGGGCAGTAGTGCCAAATCTCAGCCGGAATAAATCGCATCGTATCTCTGATAACTGGATAAAGGGAGGCGACAATATGGAAATTTTCTGTCCGGTCAAAGAAGCCGTAGATAGAATAAAAGGAAGGAAACGTTTCCGAACCCGGGCTAAATGCTGGTGGAAAAGGGATATAAGTTATCGGTCCCCAGGTATCACCACCATTAGTTGAGATTCGGTAGGCGACACTGTCAATCATCCCGGGCGGTAAAGCGGTAGTCCATAATACTATCAAATTATTGGAGACAAGGGAAGAGGTGATATTATGGAAAGGTCCGACACCTTCAGCAAGAAGGATTGGCTCTTCCCAATTGGGCCATTGCCGAATTTTTGTGTAATAGATATCTTCTCCGTCTGGATAATCAATAATGGCAAAGTGTATCCAGCCATTTTGAGTAACAGTGATTAAAGGACAAGTAAACCCTTCGGGTCCTTCGGAGACTTCGGGAAATAATCCACTTCCGGGTGCAACATCCTTGGCAACCATTGGGCGAAGGGGAGAATTACCATCAGTTCCGTGAGCTCCAACTACCGCTTCGCCGGTGGGGATTATATGGAGACTTGGGAGACCAGTTCGCACCAAGAAAACGCCTGCTTCGCCTAGCCATCTCCCAGTATTGCAATTAAAGAAATTATATCTCACATCCCGGTAAGGGGGAAAATCGGCGAGCCAGGTGATATGGGTGCCAAAACGGAAATCATTGACAATTGTTCGGCGGGCATGAAAGGGAGGGAAATCATAGGTTGTCCAACCAACCGTATCCACAATTCCAACCTGGCTAAAGGTAAACCCTCCAATAAGAAAGATATTTATCACCAAAAATACCTTCGTCATTCCTTCTTTAATTTATTCTACCAAAATTTTAGAAAAAATCAACAGCCCGGTTTTCACCAAAAATTATTTAATCAAAAAATAAGAAAACAGAATAATCAGATTTTGCCGGCGAAGAGAAGAAGAAGGACTAAAAATATCACCGTGATCCATAAAATTCACATCCCAACAATGGTAAGATTTCATTTTACTGAAAGACGCTAATTACTTCCGATACTCCTCAATCATTATCTTAACCATCTCCGCTAAGATTTTTCTGTCGCCACCTTCCTTCTCCTTTTTCCCTATCCATTCTTCAATCTCTCCGGGGGATGGTCTTCCGTTGCTTCCCTTCACCAGACCATAAGTAGCGGAAAGAAACCCGAGATGGATGCGCAAAGAGGTTCTCGTTGCCCCTTTTGTCCGAAAAATTAACCTTTTCACCCTCTCTTTCGCCCGTGCCAAAACCCGGCGGTATCTTTCCCCTCTTTTCCCAAATTTCTTATCTTTTTTGGGAAACTTCACCTTCGCCGCCCAGTTAAAGGCACTAATCGTCATCTTCTTCACCTTGCGCCAAATAACTTGGTCAAGGTTTTCCTTTTGATACTTCTCACTAATCGCGGAAAGCGGGATTGGGGAGAGGTGGGCTAAAGAAGCGAAATATTCCCGGGCGAATTGGAGATACTTCTCTTTTTTCTTTATCCCCTTAGCGAAAAGATAGTCGGCAATCATCTTTAGATAGTGCTCGGGGAAGGAGATGGGCAATTCCCTCTTGGCGATTTCTAATTTCTTCTCTTCCTTTCCCAATAATTCCGAAAAGAAAAGAAGGGGTGAGATACCAATCGTTTCTAAATAGGCAAGGATTAAGGGAAGGGAGATATCCTTTATCTTGCCCCCTTCCAACCGCTGGATGGTGCGGAGATTTTTTGAAACCCTTTGGGCAACTTCCCTTTGACTGAAACCCCTCTCTTGCCTCAACCTCTTTAAGATTTCCCCAATTCTCTTCTCCATCTCTTAAAATAAAGAGAAAAGCCATTTT
>JBDRVQ010000022.1 GCA_039801905.1 candidate division WOR-3 bacterium
CTTGCTTATATTTTGCGGACGAAACCATTTAAACACGCCAATATTTCGGTAACGAAGATAGATTTCGCCAATATCCTGACCATATTCATTCGGACCACGCCAGACAACAAAGACCCGGTTATTATAAAACTCAATGGAAGGTTGAGATGCCGGCTGGGTAATTGGGTCAGAAGGAGTAGAAATAGGAGTTCTTATACTCCAAATTGGTGCCACACCACTCCTTATCCGAGAAGGATTTATCCAGTTCGTATTCTTCTTATAAAAGATGCGGTCAACCCCATTCTCCCGCCACTTGTAAGCGATATGGATAGTATCCGCATTATTATGTCCGCTCACCGCAATTGAAGCCTCCATATTATATACATTACCAGGACCGACATCAATCTCATCCACAACTGAAACTGATGTTGGAATTGCCCGCGGACGCCTGCCAACATTCAAAGTATCCCAAGCAACAAAGGTGATATAACACCGGCCAGTATAATAAGGCGGATACTCCGTCCGTTCAGCCCAACTGTATACAGTATAAGCCATCGGACTACTTCCACCCGAAGGACTCACAACAGTTGATGTTGAATATATGCGATTGAAACCATCATCCCATAATTGCTCTGAGCCACTTGAATTCCAATTGTTTGTTCCTCTTCGGATACTGCCGCCTAAATCATCATCCTCACCCCAGGCACCTCTCCAAGCAACCCAAGGGTTGTTGCCTTGAAGCGATAGACTGACAAGGTCACCGGAAAGCATATCTTCAAGCGGTGCCCAGGATATTCCGGAATTAGTAGAGAAGGTATAAGCCGCCCACCAAACCGAAGAATATGGGTAGTCAAAAACAAGATGAAGATGCCCATTTGCTGGATTACGGATAATCCGCCGTCCTTGATTTGGCTCTGTTGCATCCGAGTAGTCAACCCGCCAAGAGTGAGTCTGTGCCAAAAGCGACACCGCCACAAAGATTATTCCAAAAACCGATAATGGAAACCTCCCCTTTTTCATTTTAATCACCCCTCTTTATGGCTCTTTATTTTATAAGATAAGGTAAAACCTTACCTTATAATAGCCATATAAAATTATAAAACAAGAATTTAATCCTGTCAAGAAATAAAGGGGGGCGGAAAATTCCGCCCCCTTCTCCTTATTTTGCGCTTTCCTATTTCAGAATCACCAACCGCTTCTCTATCTCTCGCTCATTGGTCTTTATCTTTAAGAAGTAAACCCCTGGCGGTAGATTTCGCAAAGGAAGTTCTAAGTATGGTTTATGAGCAAAACCGGAATTGACCTTCTTGCCCAGGCAGTCGTATATCTCATAAGTAAATTGGGAAACCCCATCCATAGCCAGATAGACCTTACTCCTAGCTGGATTGGGATAGAGATAGAAACTACTCTTATTGACGAAATCACCTTTCTTTTCTTCAGAAACTCCTAAGAAGCGGTCATAGAAACTCTGGGCGCTATCGCAATTGGCTAAAAAGGAAAGGGAATCACTCCCCCCGACAATGGCATAGGCAACCCTCTGACGAAAACCAACCGGTAGGTCAAAAGGACCAGCGGAAACACAAATTGACCAGTCATAAGCCCGGTTGGAACTGGCAAAGGAATAGGTGCCATTTAAGAAACGCCACTTCATCCCTTCGCTCATTGCTGAATCCGGATAGACAAACCGGTCGTGGTCAATGACACTCAGATTCCGAGCGGTTGTCGGGTATAAGAGTTTAATTCCGACACAAGGGTTAGGAGTAGTGGAATTTCTCATCATCGCCACCCTTTTCGCACTAATCGTTCGGGCATAATCCGCAGGTGGCGAGGCGGTTGAGATGTCAAAGTCGCAGATAATTCCGGAATATAAGCCATTAATCGCTTGGCTCCCCGCATTCTCGTAGTCAAAGGCTAAGATGATGAAGTCGTCATAGCCGGGTTGAGCAGACATATAACTATTCTGATAGACTTTTAGACCTTTTGGGGTAGAATGCGCCGCATCGTTATAGATTGCCCGATAATGCTCATCACCAACCAAAGGTGGCAAGATAAGCCGAACACTATCCACCAAACGCCAATCGGTATTTAAGGTAGATGCTGGCCGGCCGTAGAATCGGTCAACGATATAACTCTCACTATTCCCTGCCAGATGACCACCAAAATATAAGACACTAGCTGCACTCTTCGGATACCGGAAACCACTTCCCAAGTCAAATGCCGGGGCATCATAACCAATGGAACCAAGACAGGTAACCGTCAATTTACAATACCCTGTATCGTGGTCGGCAACAATTGTCCCAGGCATCTGGGGTTGACCAACGGTTAGAGAAAATTGCACTTCCCAGGTTCCCTGGTCCGCAGAGACAAAGACCGTAAAGTTAATGACACTACCTGGGGGTGTGGAAGAAGAAGCCGAAATCCGGTAATTATCGCCTCTTGCGGTATCACCTTGATTAATCTGCCCGTAAGAAGAAGTAGAATCAAGCCGGGTAATATAAGAAGATGCGGTACGCAACTTACCTGTCACATTAGTGGCATTAAGATTTCCAATATTCTTTAAGGTCACCCAAAGGTTAACCGCCTCCCCTGGGTCAAGCCGATTATTCGGATTTGCCTGTCCGGCATCATCAATATAAACCGACTGATAAACGATTAAGGGTGCTGGTGCCCCAGTAGCCACTGGTATTGTCTTTTCCACTGGTAAGCGGTTCTTCGCAGTGACCGTTAAAAAGATTTGCCCCGGAGTTTGGGCATTAACTACCAAATCAACCCAACCCGAAGTATTCGTCTTACCCTTAGAATGAACCTCACCCGCTTTATAAAGGCAGACTAAGGCGTTAGGCAATGGATTGCCACCAGAAGTTACTGTTACCCGAACGGTCCGCGGACCGGTATAGATTGTCTCAGGACTTAAAACCTGCATCGTCTGGGGCATATCACTCCACATTGCCATCTCCGGGTCACCAAAGAGATTTAACTCAAATACACACCAACGCCAAACCTGTTGGGAACCCGCGGGACCGGCATAGTAATCCTTTGCTCGGGAATGGGCAACACCAATCTCAAATGAATCGTAGTTAAAGAAGAAGTCATAGAAACGGACATCAAGTTTTTCCGAAGGTCCCATAGAAGGTGGTTGACCAAACCCATACCGGGAATTCATAATCACCGCGACACAACCGCCATTAGCATTCTTCATTAACTCCTCTGCTAAACAGTCTGAGGTCTCAAAGTTTCCCGGATAGCAGGCGATGGAGTTTAAGATTGTTAACTTTTGACCATTGGTCTGTTGCGCTGCCTGGGTCGTGGTATAAATTGCCGAACCGTTATCATGATATAAACCGACATCATCGCCGTGCGCTGAGGCATGACAGAAGGCATAGCCGGTATCTAAGGCGTTCTTCATCGGTGAAGTACCGGATGGGTCAATTAGATGCTGGTCGGTCCAACCCGCAGGTGTGATATTAGAGATGGTGTCATTGACAATCCGACCGTGATAACCGGTAAAGAGATTGACCGAAGGCAAAAGGATTCTTTTTAAGTAGGCGGTTGAGACCGGTGTCTTCTCATAGGTTAAAACTTTATTAATGAAGGTATTGATCTCGGTTTGATTCTCAACCGATGCCCGACCAACATACAAATCGGCATAGAAGTCAACAGTATCACCATCCGCTTCCCCGAAGATATTATCCCGGTCACCATCCCAGGACCATTGCAAATCGGCAAAGTATAAATCACAGGGGATATTTCCGGTATAAGGACTAACCACCGCCCTTGCCCGGCGGCAGGGAACAACCGAATTGTCACCCGCCAATAAGACATACTTCAAACCCTGATTTCGCCAGTAGTCAATAATAAAGTTTCTAATCTTCTCTTGCAGGTCTCTTCCCGGATAAGTAGAACTTATCCATTCCGTTGTCTTCACCTCAGTATAAAATCCTTTCTTTGTCTTCCAAGTCTTAAAATTATCCCAATAGGTAGAGAGGGCATTGGTAGTGATAATTACATAATCAACATCCGGATTATCGGAAAATCTTAAAGGTGGTGCGTATCTTTCTGCATCCTCGGGATTTTTGACAATTGATTTTACCTCTTTAATAAATAATTCCTTTTGGGAAGGGGTGATGGGAGTTGGTGAATAGTCAAGGGATAAATCATAATTAACTTTTACCCGAAGGTGGTAGTAAAAGACCAGTTTATTCTCCTTTGGTAGATAACGAACCGGATTTAAGAGAAAAGAAGAGATGCGCCAACCGGACTTGGTTCCGGTTCTTAACCCCTCGGCAAAGGAATTGGGATATTCCGCCATTAAAGAATAGACCGCCTCAGTTGGAGAAGTGAAAGGAATTTCTCCTTTATAAGAGATTGGTCTAGGTGGTTGAGCGGGATAAATCTTTTTATCTAAGGAAAATTCCTGAGAGGCGATTGGTATTGCCTCAACCGACTTTCCTTCGGCATCCGGCGGGATTAAGAGATTTACCGGAACCTGGGGTAAAAGTGGATTGCCGGGTTCAGAAAGAAAGACCTCATCGGCAAGATGGGGGATGATAAACCCGTCCTTCTCTTCTAAGATAAGGGAATTGGGTTTGAGAATAAAATCAAACTCCATTTCTCCCGCCAAGAGAAGAGAAAGAAAAAAGAAAAGGCAACTTAAAGATTTTAGCATAAAAAACCTCCTGCCCTTAATTCTAAGTGATCTTTTCATAAGAAAAATTATAATCCCAATTTTAGTAAAGTCAAATTTCTTCCCGACTTCAATACCTTAGATTGACGAAATCCATTTATTTTGTAAAATATTATATGGGGTTATCAAAAACTTCCCTCGGCGAGTTTAATAGGATTTTTATCCCCAAAATTATAATTATCCTTCTCCTTTCCTGCCTGCCTCAGTCAAAGATCTTAAAGGATGCGGACAAAAAGGCAAGTGTTGGTCATTATGAAGATTTCTTTATTGTTATCTCTAACGGTAACGGCTTTAAGGAAGATGTGACCAAGTGGCGAAGGGAAATTGAAAAGGATAAGAAGTTTCTTATTTACCTCACCAAAAAGTTCTTTCCTATTCCGGATGATACTGAGTTTGAATTTAAGTTTGTCGGGCGGGATACAGTTAATAAATACCTCTTTTTGAGATACTTTGCCCCTCTCCGTGACCCGAAAGGAGAGATTGCCGGTTGGCAGGTCCTATTTATCTTCCGGGAAAGGGATAAATCTTGTGAAAAGATTCTCATCTCCGAAGTGCCCTTAGAAGATTGACTTCCTTCTTTTTTCTCTTATAATCCAAGTTATAAAAAGCGGAGGAATTATGAAGATTTTAGAAGAAGGTCTGGGTGAATTATATTGCCCGCCCGACCCGAATGGCTTCCGGGAATGGGTCCATAAGAATAAAGATTTGGCAATGAAAGAAAAGGTGATGGATGAGAAGACCGCCATCGCCACTTTCGTTAAAGATGGGGATTATATCGGAACCGAACTCTACGGCACAGTCCGGGCACCGATGTCCTTAATCCGGGAGTTAATCCGCCAAAAAAAGAAAGATTTACGGGTGGCGGGTCAAGGGATTATTGAAATTGACTTTCTTTTAGCCGCGGATTTAGTTAGATCTCTTGACATCACCTATGTCGCCTATGAGGTCTATGGCATCTCTCATATTTTAAGACGAGCAGTGGAATCGGGAAAGGTGAAGACAACGGAATGGTCAAATGCGGCAATCGCCTGGCGTTTCAAGGCAGCAGCAATGGGTGTTCCCTTCTTACCCACCCGCTCTATGCTCGGTACCGACACCTTCAAAAGAAGTGGCGCCAAAGTTGTAGAGTGCCCTTTCACTAAAATGAAGGTCTGCCTCCTTCCCGCTTTGTATCTTGATGTGGGCTTCATCCACTGCCACCGGGCGGATAAATACGGGAACTGTCAAATTGACGGCATCTCGGGTTTTGCCTTTGAATTTGCCCGCGCCTGCAAAAGACTCATCATCTCAACAGAGAAGATTATCCCCCACGATGAGATCAAAAGATATCCAGAAAGGACCATCATCCCCTATTATTTAGTGGATGCGGTGGTGGAAGCACCTTATGGCAGTCATCCCGGTGAGATGTGTTATCTCTACTGGCGGGATGAAGAACATTTGAAGAAATTCCTTGAAGATTCCAAGGATCCAGAAAAGACCAAAGCCTACTTGGATAAATACATCTACGGAGTGAAAAACCATTGGGAATATATTAACTTGATCGGCCTTGAAAGATTAAAATGGTTGGAGTCCCAAATTGGTGGGAGGTAAGATGCAATATTCCGAAACCGAACTTTTAATCTGTGTTGCCGCACGCTTGATGGAAGATAGAAAAACCGCCTTCATCGGCACCGGCATTCCAATGCTGGCTGCGGCTTTAGCCAAAAAAATTCACGCCCCCAATTTGGTCGCGGTCTTTGAATTTGGGGGTATTGGTCCAAGTTTGGAAAAACTACCACTCGGAGTCGGTGATTCCCGAACCTTCCACCGGGCGATTGCGGCAATGGGCATTTGTGACATAATGGAGACCGCCCAAAGGGGATTTATTGAATACGGCTTTTTGGGTGGTGCCCAGATTGATATGTACGGCAATCTCAACTCAACGGTGATCGGACCTTACTTTCCGCCGAAGGTTCGCCTTCCCGGTTCTGGTGGTGCCAATGATGTCGGTTCCTTCTGTTGGAAGACAATCGCTATTATGAGGGAGCATAATAAGAAACGTTTTGTAGAAAAGGTTGACTTCATTACAACCCCTGGTTATCTCACCGGTCCTAAAGCCCGAGAAGCGGTTGGTTTACCACCAAATACCGGTCCTTACCGTGTCGTAACCAATCTGGCACTTTTGGGTTATGAGGAAAAGTCTAAACGGATGATGCTTTTAGCCACCCATCCTGGTGTGGAAGTTAAAGACGTAATAGAAAATACCGGATTTGAACTGATTATTCCCGATGATGTGGGTAAAACCGAACCACCGACCGAAAAGGAATTAAAAATTTTACGGGAAGAGGTTGACCCAGACCGATTGTATATCTGATGTTAGAGAGAGTAAAATCTTTAAGGAAAGAGGTGAGGGATTTCTGCGAAAGGGAAATTGTTCCCGTTGGTGAGTCCCTTGCGGAATTAAAGAGTAATCTAAAAAAACTCGCCCAAAGGGGTTATTTAGGAATTACCTATCCCAAGGAATATGGCGGTCTGGGTGAGAACTATCTTACCTATTCTATAATTGCCGAAGAGGTCTCCCGCATCTGCGCCTCAACCGGTTTAACCCTCTGCGCCCACAACTCCTTAGGCACCTATCCCCTATTTAAGTTTGGCAATGAAGAGCAGAAGAGAAAATATCTCCCCGGGCTCTGCCGGGGTGAGAAGATTTCCGCCTTTGGCTTAACCGAACCGAATGCCGGTTCTGATGCTAGCGCCATTGAAACGAGGGCGGAAAAGAGAGAGGACGGCTATATCCTTAATGGCACAAAGAGATTTATCACCAGTGGCGGCTTTGCCGAAGTATTTTTAATCGCCGCCACTTTGGATAGAAGTTTAGGAACAAAAGGGATTTCTATCTTCATCTTAGAAAAAGGGATGAAGGGATTTTCCATCGGCAAAGAAGAAGATAAATTGGGAGTAAGGGGTTCCAATACTGTGGAGTTAATTTTAGAAGATGTCTTTGTGCCCAAGGAAAATCTTTTGGGTAGAGAAGGGGAAGGTTATAAATACTTTATGGAGACCTTAGATGGCGGACGGATCTCTATCGCCTCTTTCGCCTTAGGGATTGCCCAGGCAAGTTTGGAAAAGATTATCCAATGGGAAAAAGAAAAAAATACCCGCTCCCAGATGGTCTATAAAATTTTAGCCGACCTCTCCTCCCAAATCGCTGCTGCCCGGCTTCTAACCCACCAGGCCGCGATCTTAAAAGATAAAGGGGAAAGAGCAGATTTGGAAGCCTGCCAAGCGAAACTTTTTGCCTCTGAGATTGCTTGGCGGGCAACAAGTGATGCCTTAAGGATTTATGGTTGGGAAGGGCTTTCAACCTCTTTGCCCTTAGAGAGGTTCTATCGGGATACAAAAATCTCGGAGATTGGAGAAGGAACATCCGAGATAATGAGGATCATTATCGCCCGGGAGTTATTAAAAAACTCTTAAATTGGGAGGTAAATATGAACTTTGAATTGACCGAAAATCAAAAGATGATTCAGGAGATGGTCAGGAAGTTTGCCAAGGAGCAGTTAGAACCAGTCGCCGCGGAATACGATAGAACCGGTGAATTCCCGAAGGAGAACATTAAGAAATTGGCGGAATTGGGTCTCATGGGGATGATTATCCCCGAACAATACGGTGGTGCCGGGATGGACTTCGTCAGTTTAGCGATTGCCATTGAAGAGATTTCTAAGGCGTGCGCCTCAACCGGGGTGATTGTGGCGGTCAATAACTCCTTAGTCTCCTATCCGATTCTCACCTTCGGCACCGAAGAACAGAAGAAGAAATACCTACCCCAATTAGCCAGCGGTGAAAAACTTGGTGCCTTTGCCCTCACCGAGCCAAATGTCGGCTCCGACCCGGCTTCCTTAGAGACAACCGCTAAATTAGACGGTGATTACTATGTCTTAAACGGCACAAAACGCTTTATCACCAACGGTGGTGCCGCTGATATATTTTTAGTCTTTGCCACCATTGATAAGACAAAGGGTTATAAAGGAATCTGCGGCTTCATTGTGGAGAAGGGTTATAAAGGGTTTTCTTTAGGTAAGCACGAAGACCTAATGGGCATTCGGGCAACCGGCAACTGCGAACTCATCTTTGAAGATTGTCCTGTGCCGAAGGAAAATCTCTTAGGAAAAGAAGGGGAAGGTTTCAAGATCGCCCTCCACACCCTTGACTGCTCAAGGATTGATATCGGTGCCCAAGCGGTTGGCATTGCCCAGGCCGCCTTAGAAAAATCCCTCCAGTACGCAAAGGAGCGGAAGCAATTCGGCAAATATCTCTATGAATTTGAGATGATTCAAGAGATGCTCGCCAGTATGGCGACAAAAATCCAAGCCGCCCGATTTTTGGTCTATTATGCCGCCTTCTGCAAAGATAAGGGTCTACCCCGCTTCTCCAAAGAGTCGGCGATGGCAAAACTCTTTGCCGCCGAGGTCTGCGTTGAGGTAACAAAGAATGCGGTTCAGATTCACGGTGGTTACGGTTATACCAAAGACTACGCCGTGGAGCGCTACTATCGGGATGCCAAGTGTATGGAAATCTATGAAGGGACCTCCGAAATTCAGAAGATTGTTATCGCCCGGAATCTAATCGGCTAAAAAGGGGAAAATTTAATAGAAGTGATCTTCCTTTTTCCCTTTTTCTTTTTCCAGCAGATTATTTGGGTTAAAGCGACTGATGCCGCGGGCTGGTCACCAAGATGGGGTCATACCTCAGTTGTCGCCCAGAACCAAATCTGGGTGATCGCTGGTGGGGACGAAAGAATCTGGAAGAATGATGTCTGGTATTCTTTTAATGGCAGAGATTGGTTTTTGGCGATTGACTCCTCTCCTTGGACACCAAGACACGGTGCCGTTTCTCTTGTTCGCAATGACACACTCTGGCTCTTTGGCGGTTGCGACCAAAATGGTTTTAAGAGCGATGTCTGGTTTTCCCCGGATGGGATAAATTGGGAAAAGAGAATAGATTCTGCTCCCTGGACACCGAGATGGGGGCACCGGATTGTTCTCTTCCATAACCAATTTTGGCTCTTGGGTGGAGAAGATAGAAATCTAAACTTAAAGAATGATGTCTGGTATTCCGAAGATGGCAGAGATTGGCATTTGGCTACCCCCTCCGCGGATTGGTCACCCCGATGCCGGCACACCGCCCTTAATTTCCGGAATAAAATTTGGATTTTGGGAGGAACTGACGGCCGGGTGCGCAACGATGTTTGGTATTCCGAAGATGGCAGAAACTGGACATTGGCAAATAGTTCTGCCCAATGGCCACCTAGGTCTTGCTACACGGCGGCTGTTTTTCAAGATAAAATTTGGCTTGGGGGTGGATTGGATAGTCTGAATTTAAGAAACGATGTCTGGTATTCCGAAGACGGCATAAACTGGGAAGAGGCGTTACCAGTTGCCCCTTGGTCCAGGCGAAGATGTAATACCTTAGTCTCTTTTGATAATCGGCTTTGGGTTTTAGGGGGTAATGATGGCACTCCCCGGAATGATATCTGGTATACATCTGGTCTCAGTGTCAGCGAAGATACCTTTCAGAAAATCCTCTCTCCCCAAATCTTCCCAAACCCATTTTCCAAATCTACCCTCATCCGCTACCGCGGACAAAAAAAGATTAGTATTAGTATTTATTCCATTTTGGGAGAAAAAATTAAGACCCTCATTAAGGAAAATGTGATTTCCAGAGGTTATACCATCATCTGGGATGGTCGGGATGATAAAGGGAAAGAAGTTCCCAAAGGGATTTACCTTTTAAGATTCTCCCTAGCCAAAAATAATTATCTTTTCCCCCTTATAAAGATTTAATCACCAAAAATTGGGACAAATTGAAACTTCTCAACATCAAAAAGACCTTTATCAGTGAGTTTTAACTCCGGGATAACCGGTAAGGCGAGAAATGAGAGCGTGGCAAAGGGATTAACAAGTTGGCATCCCAGTTTTCTTGCCCAATCTCCCATCTCTTCTAAAGAGGAAATAACCTCCTCCGCTTTTTTATCCGATAAAAGGCCGGCAATCGGGAGTGCTAATTCCTTTATCTTCCCCCTGCCCAATACCACCATCCCCCCTCTCATCTCAATAATCCTTTTCGCCGCGGAAAATATCTCCTCATCCTTAACCCCGACCACAATTATATTATGAGAATCGTGCGCCACCGAACTACCAATCGCCCCTTCCTTTAAGCCAAAACCACTCACAAAACCAATCCCGATATTACCAGTTCCCTTATGCCTCTCAATCACCACCAATTTCAATATATCCCTTTCGGTATCAGAAATAACCTCTCCCTCTTTCACCTTCGGCACTACCAACTCTTTTTTTGTTATAATCTGCCCCGGCAAAACCTTTATCACCTTAATCACCTTCCGCTCATCCTTAACCAAAAATCTCTCTAAGGAGAGACCCTTCACTCGAAAGGTTGATTTATTAGGAAGTTCGTAACCTTTTAGGGAAGTGGCAATCTCCCCATCTTTTGCCACGACCGCGCCGTTCTTTATCACCATCAAAACCCTAAAATCCTTTAAGTCCTTAACAATTGTCATATCCGCCCGATAACCAGGGGCAATCGCCCCGATGTTTCGCAAAGGGAAGTAGGTAGCGGGATTTAAGGTCGCCATCCGGAGAAGGAGAATCGGGTCTATCCCCAAAGAGACCCCTTTTCTCAAAATGGCATTGAGATGACCCTCTTTTAATAAATCCTCCGGATGGATATCATCAGAGCAGAGAAGGAGTCTTCTCTCATTTCGCCAGTTGATAATCGGCAGAAGGTCTTTTAAGTTTTTTGCCGCTGACCCTTCCCTCACCATTATCCACATCCCCAAACTTAACTTCTCCTTTGCCTCTTCGGCATTGACAGATTCGTGGTCGGAGGAGATACCAGAGAAGAGATAAATTGCCAAGTCTTTTCCCCTCAAACCCGGAGAATGGCCATCAATCACCAATTCCCGCCCACTTTTTTGCACCAATCTTATCTTCCCTAAAATTTCCTTATCCCCGCTAATCACTCCGGGAAAGTTCATCACCTCTGCCAAACCCAATATCCTCTTCTCTTTTAATAACCTCCTCATCTCTTTTAAGCCAATCTTTCCACCCGCAGTCTCAAATTTTGTTGCCGGGACACAGGAAGGGATGAGAAAATAGAAATCCTGGGGTAGGTTTCTGGTCGCTTTTAAGAGATAATAAATCCCCTTAATCCCTAAGACATTACTAATCTCATGGGGGTCGCAGATTAAAGTCGTGGTACCAGAAAGGAGGGTAAGTCGGGAGAATTCATTGGGTGAGAGAAGGGAACTTTCTAAGTGGATATGACTCTCAATCAGACCCGGTAGGAGATAAGACCCTTTAAGGTCAATCTCCTCCTCTCCGGAGAGGTACGGACCGATCTCTCTAATCTTTCCAGAAGAGACCAAAATGTTAGTTTTGACAATCTCTCCGGTGAAGATATTTACTAACCTCCCATTCTTCAATAAGAGATTATCCATATCACTCTCGTTCAATATAGCCAATGTAGGGCAAATAACGGAACCTCTCCGCATAATCAATGCCGTAGCCAACGATAAACTTATTCGGCACCTTAAAACCAACATACTTAACCGGAATCTTAACCTCCCTCCTCTCCTCTTTATCCAAAAGGGCACAAATGGCAATACTTTTTGGCTTTTTCCTTTTTAAGTATTGAAGGAGATATTTAAGACTCAATCCGGTATCAATAATATCCTCAATGATAATTATCTCCTTTCCTTTCACCTTCTCCCGCAAACCTTTCTCCAACTTAATCCTCCCCGAACTTTTAGTCTTCTTTCCGTAGGAGGCGATACTGATAAAATCACAGATCACAGGAATTTTCATCTCCCGCACCAGGTCGGCAAAGAAGACCCAACTTCCCTTTAAGACACCGACCAAAACCGGTACCGAATTTTTATAATCCCGAGAGATTTCTTTCGCCAATTCCTTAACCCTTCTCTTAATCTTTCTTTCCGAGATTAACCTTTTTACCTTAATTTCTTCCTTCATAAAAAATCGGGGCGACTGGATTTGAACCAGCAACCTCTTGGTCCCGAACCAAGCGCGCTAACCGTTGCGCTACGCCCCGTTTCAGCGCACCAAAGGCGAAAAGATTACTTCCCGTAAGGGACGCAATTTTATCTTTTCGCTCAATTTTAGGCAGAGATAGATAAATTGCTTCTCCCCTACTTTTTTGGGATAGATAATCCTTCCCCCATCCTTTAACTGCGCCAATAAAGGATTAGGGATAGTTTCTAAACAGGCACTGATGATAATCCGGTCAAAGGGACTCTCTTCTTCCCAGCCAAAAAATCCATCCCCAAAACGGAAAGAGACATTTTTTATCCCTAAACCAAAAAGCCTCTCTTCCGCCTCCCTCCCTAAACTTTTTATCCTTTCAATGGAAAAGACCTCTTTTACTAATAGAGCCAAAAGCGCGGTTTGGTAACCACTCCCAGTGCCAATCTCCAACACCTTAGAATCTTCTTTCAGCAAAAGGTTTTGAAGCATAAAGGCAATAGTAAAAGGAGCGGATGTTGTTAAACCCTGATGGATACTAATCGGACAATCCTCATAAGCCAAAGGCCGGTAAATTTCCGGAATAAAAATTTCCCTCGGGATTTTAAGAAAGGCGGATAAGACCCGTTCGTCTTCTATCCCCTTTCTCCTTAACTCTTCAACTAACGCCTTTCTTTCCGCAAGCGAATTCCGAAGCACTACATAGAATAACAAAAGAAAAGAAAAAGTCAATTCCCCAATTACCTAAAACACTTCCTCTTGTTATCCCAAATCACCATTTTCCAAAATAAATAAGTTATTGTAAGTTAAAGACTTATAAAAAAGGGGGGAAATTTTGTGTCAGAAATTGGGGGGTATTTCCGTATTTATTATAGAGGGCTATGAAGAAGTTAAAAGAAATTATTAAGGATTTTCCCCTTTTGGAGGTATCCGCCTGGGGCGGATTTATAATTATCAGAAGAGAGATTAAGGAGGTATTATCGGGTAATTAGCAGTTAACAAAATGGCATTAAGAGTGAGATTTTTATCAAACAGGAGGGTTTTATCTTTATAAAAAGGGGTGTAGCATACAGGGGATGGTATCAGGGATTTAATGGAAGGGATAATATAAGGTCTAAAAGAAGGGATAATTTTACACCTAATTGGAGATTTAATAAAGGTTTTAATTGGGGATTTAATAAATACTCTAAAAGAGGGTATAATTGGAACTTTAATCCAGAGTTTAATAGAAGGGATAATAAAGAGTTTAATCCTATGTCTAATTAAGGGTTTAATCCGAAGGGAAAATAGAAGCCTAATTGCCATCCATTACGGGTCGCACCCGTCTGATTAAAGTCAATACCCAAGCACCGAAGGGGAAGAACGGAAAAAATCCTATTTACTCCAAGAAGAGAACCAGAGATTTTCTCCTTTCTCTTTCAATATCTCATCCGCATCCTGAGATAAGTCTTGGGAGTTGAGGCAACGGGTAATTACTTCCTTCTTAATCTTAAATTTGACTGCCTTTCCCGTTTTCCGATTTTTCACCCTCACCCAGCCTTTACCCTTCCTTAAAATTATATTCCCCTTACCCATCGTTGTCCCTAAAGAGCATTGTAAACCATCAATGATACAGGTAAAAGGTTTCCTTTTTTCTATACCAACTATTGCCAAAAGGTCAGTAATCCCCTCTGGCTTTAAGAACCTTTTTATTTCTTTTCCAATCCGAAAGCCTAAGGCAAGAAAAGGTCCATTATGGCCATGAAATTTTATCGCCTGGGAATAAGATAAGCCAATGCCTTGCGAATGCTGAGCCTTCAAATCCCGGAGGTAGAGAGCCTTTTCCAATCTATAATCTTTATCCCGTTCTTCCCTGCGGTCAATAAGCGGGAGAGGAGTGTAGAAAAGTCAACTCTGTCCCGATACTGAAGGAATTTGAAGAGGATGGGAAGATTTAACCCCGCGATGACCACAATATCCTTAAAATCTTCTTTCAAGGCTAAACAGACCTGAGAGCAACTTCCCCCCTCCACATCCACAAAGATAATAACCTTTTCGTTTTTGATGCGTGATAACTTACTTCTTAACCTCCGTTTCATCTCCGCGGCGGAGAGACCAGCATTAGAGAGAAAGGCAAAATCAGATACCTTCCCGAAGATTGACTCTAAGACCTTCTTGTAGGCTTGAGGTAAATCGGCATGGGCAAAAATGATACCGTAAACCTTTGCCATAACTATTCAATATCCTCAGTGATCCCCCGGTCAATAGTTGGTTTACCCTCCATAATCCTTGAGATCTCCTCATAGAAGGTTTTGGCTGGGTGATAACCGAGAATTTTCGCCAAATGGTTTTTGGCAATCACCTCACAGACCAAGGCTAAGTTCTTTCCCGGAATGACCGGCACCCGCACCAGAGGGATTTTTACACCCAAGATTTTGGTAAACTTATCCTCCAAACCGATTCTTTCAATCTCCATCCCTTTCCGGAAAGGAACCAGTTCGCAGACGACTTCAATCCTCTTTTGAATTCTTATCGCCCGCACCCCAAAAAGGGAGTAGATATCAACAATCCCTACCCCCCGTAATTCAATATGGTGGCGCAGTTTTTCCGATCGGGCAGCACTATACCCCATAATCACTCCTTCCCCCCGTCGCAAAACCTTCACCAGATCGTCCGCCACCAACCGGTGTCCCCGAGCAACCAGGTCTAAGGCGCATTCGCTTTTCCCAATTCCCGACCTCCCAACGATTAAAATTCCAATGCCGTAGATATCAACCAAATCACCATGGATGTAAGTCTCCGGTGCCAACTTATAGTCAAGATAGGTGGTTAGTTTGTGGATGAGGTGTAAGGTGGGAAGTTGACTTTTGAAGATGGGAATCTCTTTTTGCCTAAATTCGGAAAAAGTTTTCGCAGGGGCGGTGAGAATAAAAGCGGGCGGGGAAAAGGAGAAGAGTTTTCTTATCGCCTCCCTTCTCTCCTCCTTACTCTTCGTTCCCAGATAGGAAGATTCGGTGCGCCCGATAATTTGAATCCGGTCTTGAGGGAAATGTTCCGTATAACCGGCTAAAGCTAAACCGGGGCGATTGATGTCAATCACCTTTACCTTCCGATTTAACCCCTCCTCCCCGGATATTAACTTTAACTTCAAATCCTCTCTCTTTTCTTCGTAAATAGTTTTTACCGTAATCTCTTTAATTTTCGCCATTTCTTCTTTATCCGCTCATCCTCCTTTTTTAATTGGACGAATAATTTCTCTAAGGCGGCGGTGGTGACCATTCCCAAATCCGGACCTCTACTCTTGGAGGTGAAAACCCCGTATTTCAAATCAATTTTTCCTTCCGCCGTGAAATTGGTTGACTCCCGAGAAAGAATCAGTTCGCATTTGATTATCTTATCGGAATACTTCTCAAATTTTCTCTCTTTTTTCCCAATCAACTCCCTCACCTTAGGTGGTAGTTCAAAATGCCGGGTTGTGAGGTCTATCTTCATAGATCCTCCCATCAAGGAATTATAAGTGAAGATCTCAAAAAGTCAATAATTTTCTCTAAACTTCAAAATAAGCGATACCGGACTATATTATTTGACAAACGGCTCCTCTTTTCTTAAAATCCCTTATGGAAATTGCCGAGTTTCTTTCCGAAATTGAAAAAGATGCCCAGAGACTCCGGAGGGTTGTTCGTCTCTACCAAAAGATAAAAGAGAAAGGGGATTTGATAAAGATAGAGAAGTTCCTCTTAAAGAAAGATAAGGAAATCGGCGGTTTGAAAAGTGAGTATCTTAAAAACCTGGCGGAAAATTTCTATAAGGAGATTGCCGACTTTCTGCAAGCGGAGAAGGATACTTTGCGGGAGAAGTTTGGCCGGGAATTAAAGGAGTTGGTGGAAAGAGAAGGGAAGGTGATAAAAGGGCAGTATCCCGATTTAAAAATCGGCCTTTTGACCTTAGAGGTAAATTTTTTAGGAAACTATGCCCATCTCTATTGGGGCAATAAATTGGAAATGATAAGAAGGAAAATTCCCTTAAATCCGCCCTTAATCCTTCGGGCAATCCAAGAATTTTACCAATCCCTTAAACCAAAGGAGTTTCATCCCCAACTCTTTCTCCAAAAACTTTTTCTTGCTTATCGCCATTTTCTTAGCGCTAATAAAAAGGGGGAAGGGGAGAGGGTCTTTCTCGTTGACCTCCTACCGGAAATTGCTTTTGCCATTCAGGGAAAGGAATTCCGGGAAGACCCGCGCCGGCGAAATTTTCGCGAATATCCAAGGTATCGGTTCAGTTATGATTTATACCAGTTAATAAATTCGGGAATGAGAGAGGTGGCAGGTTACACATTCTCCCTGGCTGTTGCTACCTTTGACCAGACCTTAGAAAAGAGGAAAGCGCTTTGGGTGCCAATCAACGAAGAAGGGGAAGGGGTCTACTATTCCACCATCGCCTTTCTCCCAGAAAGGGAGACTTGACGGAATTGATTTTTCCGTTAAAATTGAAAAAGTATGAAAACGTTTCTTCTCTTTCTTCTCAACTTTCTCCTTTCTTTTCCAAAAGATGGGGAGAGAGTAAGAAGTAAAAACTACCTCATCTTAATCGCTCCGCACGAGTTCTCGGAAAGTGAGTTCCGCGCCTTAGAGAAGAATCTAAAAGACGGCTCTTTAACCATTGCCGCCCTTGATACCACTCCCTGCCTGGGTGATTCGGCAATGTTGATTAAACCCCATATCACCCTCTCGCAGATTGATACCCTAAAATACGACATCTTAATTCTGATTGGTGGTCCCGGTATCCTCTTTTACGATAACGAAAAAATTCTCATCCCCATCCTCAACCACTTCGCAAATAAAGGTTTAGTAGGTTTAGGTATCTCCTCCTTACTTTTGGCTCGTTTCGGTATCTTAAAAGATAGACCCGCCACCACCATTCCCGATCAGTTGGCCATTAAGGAATTAAAGTCCCACTCCGTTATCTATCGGGATAAACCAGTAGTGAAAACGGGAAAGATTTTAACCGCACCCTCGGTCAATAAAAAACTCCTCTCCGAACTTTTTCGCCTTTAGAGAATGATCGCCCTCATCCAGAGAGTGAAAAATTCATTTGTGATCCGGCAGGCGACCGGGGAAGAGATTGCCCGCATCGGAAAGGGACTTTTGGTCTTTTTGGGAGTAAAAAAGGGGGATAGCGAAACGAACGCCGTCGCCCTGGCTAAAAAGATCCCCTCCCTCCGGATATTTGAAGACCAACAGGGCAAGATGAATCTCTCCCTTTTTGAAGTGAAAGGGGAAATCTTGGTTGTTTCCCAATTTACCCTTTACGCCGATACGAAAAAGGGGAACCGTCCTTCCTTTTCTGAGGCGGCGGAGAAAGAGAAGGCTTTCGCCCTATACGAGAAATTCCTTCACCATCTCCGCTATCAAGGTGTCCCAACAAAATCTGGCATCTTTGGGGAATCGATGCTCGTGGTGATTGAAAATGACGGACCGGTAACGCTAATTTTGGAGGAGTGATATGTTCAGTATGACGGGTATCGGTCGCGCCGCTTCTCAGGAACTCATCTGCGAAATCCGCTCCACCAATCATAAGTATTTAGAAATCTCTCTCCGCCTCCCTCCAGAATTAGAAGAAGTCGGGGAAGAGATTAAAGAGATCATAAGGAGATATTGCCGAAGGGGATTTATCACGGTGGAGATTCGTTTGGAGGATAAACACCTCCCCCTTTCTTTCAATAAAGAACGGCTCCAGAAGTACCTTAACCTCCTCGCGGAGATAAAAAAGGAATTCCCGATTGGTGGGGAAATTACTCTTCGGGACCTTCTTTCTCTGCCGGGGATTTTTTTCGTTGACCCCAACACAAAAAGAGAGATGTTAGAAACCGCTAAGAAGGTGACAATTGCCGCTTGCCGGAGGTTATTGGCGATGCGCCGAGAGGAGGGTAATAACCTATTAAAAGACTTCCGACAAAATTTGAAAAAACTGAAGTTGGTGATTAGCGAGGTAAAGAAAATAATACCCAAACGGTTAAAGGAGAAGAAAAAACTTTTAAGAGAAAAGTTTCAAAGGTTACCAAATCCTCTACCGGAAAACCGAATTGAAGAAGAGTTAGCCATTATGGCAGAAAGGGTTGATGTCTCAGAAGAACTAACTCGCCTCTCTTCCCATCTCCAACTTTTCTCCTCCGCCCTAAGAAGTAAAGAGAGTTCCGGTCGGAAATTGGAATTTATCCTTCAAGAGATGCTGCGGGAGGCGGAAACCCTTTCCGCCAAGACTCGGGATTTTTTTGTTGCCCGGGAGGTGATTGAGATTAAGGAGTTAATTGAGAGGATGCGCGAGCAGGCGCGGAATGTGGAATAGTCCTTGACTAATCCCATTTCTTCATTATGCTTAATTTAATGGGGAAATCTTTAATCTTCATTTTAACTGGGCCATCGGGGAGTGGTAAAACCACGATCCGGAAGGAGTTGAAAAAAAGATTTAGAAACTTCTTCTATTCGGTTTCCGCCACCACCCGAGCCCAAAGAAAAGGTGAAAGGAATGGGGTTGACTATTTTTTCCTTAGCAAGGAGGAGTTTCAACAGTGGCAGAAAGAGAGGAAGTTCTTGGAGACGGTGAAACGGTACGGTAACTATTACGGTACCCCAAAAGCACCGCTGCTTCGGGCGTTAAGAAAGGGGAAGGTCTGCCTTATGGATTTAGAACCGATGGGGGTGAAAAGAGTAAAAAAACTCTTCCCGGAAAGAACAGTGACGATTCTTTTACAACCACCCTCGGAAAAAGAACTCGCCTCCCGCCTGAAAAATCGTCTTCCCGAAGAGATAACGCTGCGGCAAAAGGAAGACCAAGAGGTCTTCTCTTCTGTCCCCTATGATTATCGGGTCTTAAATGAAGACCTAAAATCAGCCGTAGATAAAATTGCCGAGATTATAAGGAAGGAGTTAAAATGAAAGAGATTGGAGATATTT
This sequence comes from candidate division WOR-3 bacterium, assembly GCA_039801905.1. NCBI lineage: Bacteria > Pseudomonadati > Caldifarciminota > Caldifarciminota bacterium. The sequence goes on from JBDRVQ010000022.1 coordinate 19,632, forward strand.
CACCGGAAAAGATTTGGCGTGTCTTTGAAAATCGTTATGAAGTAATTATCCGCTGTTCTCACCTTCTGCGAAAACTCTTAGAAGAACAGAGGGAAGGACGGTTTTCGCCCCCCGAAGGGGAAAACATCTTCGTCTATGCCCTAAAAAGGATCTTAGCGGAAGGGAAGAATGAGAAAGCGACCGGCGAGAGAAAGTCTAAGTGAGAAAGGGGAAAGTAAATCCCTCATCTTAGGGGTGAGTGGGGGGATTGCCCTCTACAAAGCCTTAGAACTCCTCCGCCTCTTCCAAAAAGAGGGTTTTGACTCTTGGGTGGTGATGACCGAAAATGCGAAAAGATTTATCTCCCCCCTCTCCTTTCAGACCTTCACTAAAAATCCGGTAATCACCGACCTCTTTACTGACCCCTTGATCCACATTGAACTTCAAAAAAAAGAGATTCTCCTTATCGCCCCCGCGACCGCTAATATCATCGCTAAGATTGCTCACGGGATCTGTGATGATGCCCTCTCCACTATCACCTGTGCCTTTCCCGGGAAAAAAGTTTTAGTCCCCGCGATGAATTGGGTAATGTGGGAAAACCCCATCGTCCAACAGAATTTACAGAAGTTAAAATCGCTTGCCTATCACATCTTAGAACCGAAGGAAGGGGAATTGGCTTCTGGGGATTGGGGAAAGGGTCGGATGCCCGAACCCGAAACGATCTTCTCCTTTGTCAAATCCCTTCTCACGGAAGAAGAACAGATTCTTTCTGGTTTAAGGATTCTCATCACCGCGGGTCGCACCGAAGAGGATATTGACGGCGTGCGCGTCTTGACCAACCGTTCCTCGGGCAAACTGGGCAAGGAGTTAGCGGAAAGGGCGAAGGATTTAGGAGCGGATTGCCTCTTGATCGCGGGTCGGATGGAAGAGAAGCCAAAAGGGATAAAAGTATTACCGGTCCGCACCGCCCAAGAGATGCTTTCCGCCTTAAAAAAGGAGATAAAAAATTTTGACGTCTTGATTATGGCTGCCGCGGTTGGTGATTATAAACCCGCCCGACCAGCACCGAAGAAGATAAAAGAGAAATCCTTTTCTCTTCCCTTAGTGAGAAATGTTGACATCCTGAAAAGCCTGGCGGGTGAAAAAATCTTTAAGGTTGGCTTCTCTCTGGATACCGAAGAGAAAATGACCCAGGAAGCGAAGCGTAAGTTAAAGGAGAAAAATTTAGACCTCATCTGTGCCAATCCCCCTCTAACCTTGGAAAGTGATTTTATTAAACCGACCCTCTTCTACCGGGACGGGAAAATAGAAGTGCTACCTGAGATGACGAAAAAGGATTTTGCCCTTCTCCTCCTGAAAAAGATTAAAAACCAAATCTCCTAAAATGGCTGAGAAAAAAATCCCTTACGATATTGATGCCGAAGCCGCCATTCTGGGAGCAATCCTTTTAGACCCCCAGATCCTTCCGCGCGTCTTAGAATATCTTGACGAATCCTGCTTCTATTTGGACCTGCACCGGGCGATCTTTCGCACCATCACCAATCTCTTTGAGAGAAATATTATTCCCGATTACATCACCGTCTCCGACGAATTGGAAAAGCAAAAAATCTTACAAGAAGGTAAAGGGAAAGAGACCCTTCTCCCTTTGGTGGATTCGGTTGGCACCTCTGCCAATTTTGAAGAATGGGCAAAGTTACTTTTAGAAAAGGCCCTTCTCCGGAAGTTAATCCAAACCTCCCAGCAAATCATCCAGGAGAGTATGGAAGAAGTGGAATCGGTGGATAACCTCTTAGACCGGGCAGAACAACTCATCTTCGCCATCCGCGAGGAGAGGATAAAGAAAACTTTCATCCCCTTGAAAGAATTAATAATGGCTACCATCCGGGAGGTTGAAGAATTATCAAAGAGAGGCGAGCGAGGATTTTTTACCGGTCTCAAGACCGGATTTTATAAACTTGATGAGTTAACCTCTGGTTTGCAACTGGGCGATTTTATCATCATCGCCGGTCGCCCGGCTATGGGGAAGACCGCCTTTGGTTTAAATATCGCCACCCGGGTGGCACAAATGAATAATTGTGCCTGTGCCATCTTTAGTTTGGAGATGTCTAAGGAACTTTTAGCCCAAAGGGTGCTCTGCGCGGAGACGAAAATCAGCCTCAAGAATCTCCGTTCCGGGAGAATCTCTCGGGAGGAGATGAGCCAAATGGTTCGCCTCATCGGTCCTCTCTACCAAAGTCAGATCTTCATTGACGATACCCCTTCCCTCTCAGTTCTGGATATCCGAGCCAAAGCGCGCCGCTTAAAAGCGGAAACTAACCTCTCCCTTATCGTCATTGACTACCTCCAACTCTTGGAAGGGGTGCGGGATACGAGAATCCCCTTCCGCTCCCGCCAGGAACTAGTGGCGGAGATGTCAAAATCTCTAAAAGCATTAGCCAAAGAATTGAATATCGCGGTGGTGTGTATCTCCCAACTCTCCCGCAGTCCGGAAAAAAGGCAACCACCGATCCCCCAACTTTCCGATTTGCGAGAATCCGGAGCGATTGAACAAGACGCCGACCTGGTCATCTTTCTCTACCGAGAGGAGATGTATAAAGAGGATACCCCAAATAAAGGTAAGGCGAAGGTGATTGTCGCCAAACAACGCAACGGACCGACTGGTAGTTTCCACTTGTCCTTTTTGGGAGAATTTATGCGTTTTGAAAATCTCACCTTCGCCGAAGAAGAAGAGATCATTGAAGATTTATGAAAAAGAAGACCTTCGTCTGTACCAACTGTGGCTATGAAACCTACAAATGGCTCGGTCGCTGTCCGGTCTGCCAATCCTGGGAAAGTTTTGTGGAAGAGAGCAAAGGAGAAATCTCTCCCCCTACGGAAAAACCCGTTCCCCTAAAAGAGATCGCCGCCGCGGGAGTGAAAAGGGAAAAGACCGGAATGGAAGAGTTTGACCGGGTCTTGGGTGGTGGATTAGTCCCCGGCTCTTTCATCTTAATTGGTGGCGAACCGGGAATTGGTAAATCAACCCTCATCCTGCAGATTGCCAATCTTCTCGCCGAGAAGGGAGAAAAGGTTCTTTACTGTTCCGCGGAAGAATCAAAAGAGCAGATTAAACTACGGGCTATTCGGCTCGGGATTACGGAAAGTTCCCTTTTTATCCTTTCCGAAGTCGTCTGGGAGGGAATCCTCTCGGCGACAGAAGAAATCTCTCCTCGGGTCTTAATCATTGATTCTATCCAGACCGTCTACAAATCTTCTCTTCCCGCCGCTGCCGGTAGTATAAGCCAGGTCCGGAGTATCTCTTCCGAGCTCTTACGAATCGCCAAGACCAATCAGGTATCAACCTTCATCATTGGCCATATTACCAAATACGGTGCCATTGCTGGACCGAAGACCTTAGAGCATATCGTTGATGTCGTCTTATATTTTGAGGGAGACAAATGGCGGGAGTATCGTCTTCTCCGTTCGGTGAAGAATCGCTTCGGTCCCACTAATGAAGTTGGGGTCTTCAAAATGACCGAAAGCGGTATCTTTCCGGTCAGTAATCCCTCCCACCTCTTTTTAAGCAAATATCAAGAACCGGTCTTCGGTTCGGTTGTCACCTGCACAATGGAAGGATCCCGACCATTACTCTGTGAAATCCAAGCCTTGGTCACCCCAACCTTTTACCCATATCCCCAAAGGTTAAGTCAGGGATTTGACCAACGTCGTCTGACGATGCTCCTTTGGGTATTGGAACAGAGGGCGGATTTATCCTTCTCTTCTCGGGATGTTTTCTTAAATATTGTCGGCGGCTTAAAGATTGAAGAGCCAGCCTGCGATCTCTCAGGTATCCTCGCCCTCAGTTCCGCCATTAAGAAGAAACCTTTGCCGTTAGATTTAACCGTGTTTGGGGAAGTAGGACTTTTGGGAGAGGTGAGACCAGTCTATTTGGCTACTGCCCGGATCAAGGAAGCAAAAAAATTGGGCTACAAGAAAGTTCTCCTCCCCAAGGAAAATCTCACAAAAGACGGGGAAATGGAGCAGATGGGAGTGAGAAACATCCGTGAAGCCTTAGAAATCTTTGAACTTCTCTAAAAGGAGGATTTATGCTTTTTAAGAAGGAGAAGGTCTTTGTTATTGACCCATTCACCATTTTTGATGGGCGCATCTGTGACTTTTTGGCACTGGGGTTGGTCTCGGGAAAATTTCTGGCAATTGAACCCCAGTGGGAAGAGAAAGAAGACTGGATGCAAAAAAAGGCGAAGGAGAACTTAGAGCGATTGAAGAAGACCTTGGGCAAGAACCTGAGCGTAGTCAAAGGAATAAAGACCAACGAAGAGATTATCAGATTGGTAAAGGAGAGGAAATCCTGTCTTTTAACCGCCGATGAAGAATTGGGAGCAGATAAGAATATTCCCGTGGTTACTATCCAGAGGATCTTTGATTGCCTAAAGCCGGCTTACCTTCCTGGTTCTCTAATCAATGTGAAAATTGTAAAAAAAGGAAAGGATGCCGATGAGGGGATTGGCTATTTAGAAGGTGGAATAAAGGTAATCGTTGACGGGGGGGCAAAATTTATTGGCCGGGAAATTGAAGTCTCGGTTTTAGGCTCTTTAAATACCTTAATCGGCAAAGTGATCTTCGGCAAGCCAAAATATAGCGAGGTAAAATAATATAAATTAGCTCACCGATTAGGCTATCGGTTAGACATCGGATTAACACTCAATTAGAACCTTTATTAGGCCCGTAATTAGAATCTTAATGAGACTGCCGATTAGACTCTTCATTCCTCCAGTTAACTCTCTTCTTAGACTCTTAATTAGAGCCATAATTAGGAATAAGATTAAAGAAAGAATTAGGCTGATTGTTAAACCTTCTATTAGCCCCTTAATACCATCCCCTGTATGGTTCACTCAATTTTATAAAAGGAATCCCCTCCCATTTATAAAATTCTTTCACTTAATTCCATTTTTAATTAAGAGCTAGTTTTCCAATAATTCCCACTTAATCTCTAATAAGACTCTCACATCTTTAATACCATCTCTCATATTTCCCTTTTCTGGGTTGGGATTAGAACCCAATCCCCTCTATAATAAATATGGAAATACCCCCCGGTTAGGGAAACTGAATAACCCCTTTCTTTATAACTCTTTGATTTATAATAACTTATTTTAAGGCTTAAAGATTCTATAGACCCGTTCTGGAACATTATAGCCAAATGAAAATTTCCCCTTGACAAATAGCAAATTTTTATTATCTATTATTATATAGTCTGAAATAAAGAGATAAAGAGTTTAATAAATATGACCCTTTAAAAGACTCTGGAAGGGTATGAGGATATCTAAGATAAGAAAACTTAGAGTGTAAAGAGAGACAGAAGGAAGAGGCGGAAGAGTTTATTCCGCTTTCTCCATCCCTAAAAGATAGGGATGGACTTGCTCTTTGGAAAATTTGGTGGAATAACCTATCCGCCTCTTTTTTTATTAGGAGGTAAAATATGAACGAATTGAATGAATTATACCTAAAAAAGGTATTCCTCCTCGTTTCCCTTCTTTCCGAAAGGAAAGATTATGAAGAAGATAGGATAAGAAGCAGGTGGATAAAATCTCCGGAAAGAGATGCGGAGGAAGAAAAAGCGAAAGCATTATTAGATAATAAGATAAATCAAGTAGAACGAGAATTATTGGAAATCGTCAATCAGGCAAGGGTTGAGAATGTAAAAATACCATTGGAGGAGATAGCCGAAAGGTCAGGATTAGACCAGGAAGGCAAATACATCTTAATGGCATTGCTATCTAATGTTATGAAAAGACATTCCTTAGATGGGAAAGAACTCCTTGCCCTTTTGGGTTACAAACCACACCAATTTTTCCAAAAGGCGAAAATCTTAAACCTCTTGTGGAAAAAGGGATTGATTAGCGAATGCTTCTCTTCGGGTCCAACAATATTGGACACTGACTTTGAATTAAGTAAAATGGTATTGGAAGAACTTTTTGGTAAGGAACTATTTCTGGACCTTGAAGAAGAAATTCCTAGGATGAAGAAAAAGGTTCGGGATTTGTCATCGGGTAAGATATTAACGGTACGCGACCCAAAAATAACGTTTGACCAGGTTGTTTTGGAGTCAGAAAATAAATTATCGCTAGAAAGGGTAATAACGCAAATGGAACGGGGTAAAGAAATTTTTGCTCGGTGGGGAATAGACGAGGTGATTAAATACGGAAAGGGGATAGCGATGCTTTTTTATGGTCCACCGGGAACCGGCAAAACCGCCACTGCTGAGGCAATCGCCCAGAGATTGAACAAGAAAATCGGCATCGCTAACTACGCCCAAATCCTTAACAAATGGGTTGGTGAATCGGAAAAGAACCTCATGCAGATATTCCGGGAAGCAAAGGAAGAAGATTGTATCTTGGTTTTTGATGAAGCGGACGCCCTATTTGCCAAAAGATTAGAAGAGGAGCATAGCACTGACCGTCTGCACAACTATATGACAAATATTCTAATGCAGGAGATGGAGAGATTTGAAGGGGTTATAATCCTTACCACCAACCGTGAGGTCGTCTTTGATGAGGCATTCTTTAGGCGGTTTTTGCTCAAACTGAAATTTGATATCCCGAAGCCTGAGACCCGAGCGGAAATTTGGCGGAGACTGATACCCAAAAAGATGCCGATCGCTGAGAATGTGGATTTTGAAGAACTGGGCAGTAGATTTGAACTGACCGGCGGTGAGATAAAGAATGTGATTCTCAATACAGCGTTAGAATGTGCCTTCAATGCCGAAGAGAAGGTGACGATGGAAATTTTAATGAGATTGGCGGAAAGGGAACTAGTGGCTACTGGTCGGAAAACGAGAAACCAAGTGGGTTTCGTAGCGGGCTAAGAAGAAGGGGGGTCGCACCTTCAAGGGTGCGCCCCCCAAATCATTGCATATTGATTTTCATAAGTTTTTATTATAATAAACGATGATAAACTCTCAAAAAGATATAGAAAATAAAAGAAGTATTAATAATATTTTGGGAGATTTAGAAAAGCTAACCGATTTTCTACTATCCGGAGAAAATAACCCACGTAAGAATTTGGCAATATGCCAAAATTGCCACCTTAATGAGTCTGATTATTCTCTTGTCTTTTATCGAAAAGAACTCCTTAAACAAAGACCTTTTCCGCCTCGTATTTATCTCACGAGACCCCAACCTTAAAGTAGAGAAGGAGGTTAGTAGTACTAATCAGGCCATAATTAATCTAAAAACTCCTCCCCCAAAGAAAGGGCTCGGCTGGTTTTTTAATGATTTCCTAACCATAAATTGCTTATGGAGTAGATTTTTAGAATTTTTAAAAAATCCCAATAATGAGTCCAGATTTTACTGGACCCATTTGGTTAAATGTTACGCAAAGAACTCACAGGAAGAAGTCCAAAAAGCCAAAAACTTCTGTAAAAATTATCTGAGCGAAGAATTAAAACAACTAGACCCAAAACTAATTATAGGTGCCGGCTTAGATGTGGCAAGGGTACTTGTAGAGATTGGATATCTTCAAGCAAATAAAGATAACCTGAGATTTAAAAACCTTCAACCTATTAATGAGAAAACATTAGAAGGAAGAGAAAGAATAATCATTATTCCCCATCCATCTCAATCTCCCTACCAAACATGGAAAAATGGCTGTTTCAAAATAGGGATAACACACAAAGAATTAACGGAACTTATAAAAAAAGTGGTATCTGACAATACAAATTGTCCCCAGGCAGTTTCTGGAGAAATTATTCTCTAATAATTTCCTCTTAGCAAATTAATAAGCGGAAGATTAAATTTGACATTGGCTAAATCCTTCTTATAATTAAAGATGTTAGAAGAAATTAGGGAAAATTTGGGTGAAGAAAATTACCAAAGGTTGGTTCGGATTAAAAATCCCGAACTCCATAATTTTATCGCCTACTATATCAAACTCTGCCAACCGGATAGGATTTTTGTCAGCACCAACTCCGAAGCCGATAATAATTACATAAGAGAAGTTGCTATCAAGAGTGGTGAGGAGATGCCTTTAAGAATCCCCGGCCATACCGTTCACTTTGATAACTATTACGACCAGGGCCGGGATAAAAAGAATACCCGAATTCTTTGTGAAGGGGAGACCAAATTGGGTAAAGGGATTGAAACAAAAAGACGGGCCGATGGTCTAAATGAGATTAAAGAGATTCTTACTGGGATAATGAGAAGCAGGGAGATGTATATCCTCTTTTTCTCTTTAGGACCAAAGAATTCTCAGTTCTCTATACCAGCGGTCCAGATTACCGACTCCCCTTATGTCGCCCATACCGAAAACCTCTTATACCGAGCCGGTTATGAAGAGTTCTTGGTCCAGAGGGATGGTAAATTTTTTAAGTTTGTCCACTCCCAAGGGGAATTGGATGAAAGAAAGACTTCAAAGAATTTAGATAAGAGAAGGGTTTACATTGACTTAGAAGAAGATACGGTTTTTAGTGTCAATACCCAATACGGTGGCAACACGATTGGCTTAAAGAAGTTGGCGATGCGGTTGGCAATCAACCGGGCAAAAAAAGAAGGTTGGCTCTGCGAACATATGCTCATTATGGGGATAAGGGGAGAAAATAACCGGATTACTTATTTCACCGGTGCCTTCCCTTCCCTTTGCGGTAAAACTTCCACCGCGATGATGGAAGGCGGTTTGATTGTTGGCGACGACATCGCTTATCTCAGAAAGATCAATGGCGAAATTCGGGCGGTGAATGTGGAAAAGGGAATTTTTGGTATCATTGAAGGTATAAACTCCAAAGATGATAAGTTTCAATGGGAAGCCCTTCATTCACCTAATGAGATAATTTTTTCTAATGTCTTAGTTACCCCGGATAAATCGGTCTATTGGGTCGGGAAAGATGGCGAATGTCCACCAAGAGGTTATAACCATTCCGGAGAGTGGTGGCTGGGGAAGAAAGACGAGGCCGGTAAAGAAATTCCTCCCTCCCATCCCAATGCCCGCTTCGCCATAGAGCTAGAGCGATTGAAAAATTGTGATCCAAAACTGGAAGATCCAAAAGGTGTTTTAATTAAAGGTATCGTTTATGGAGGTCGGGATTCGGATACTTCTTTTCCGGTAGAGGAAGCCTTTAATTGGGAACACGGCATCATCACCAAAGGTGCTTCCTTAGAGTCGGAAACAACCGCTGCCACTTTGGACCAGGTGGGGGTGCGGAAACTTAACCCAATGTCAAATCTCGACTTTTTGCCGATTCTTTTAGGTGATTATATCAAGATGAATCTTGACTTCGGAAGGGATTTGAAAAGCCCACCGAAAATTTTTGGCGTCAACTATTTCTTAAAAGACCAAAATGGTAAATACTTAAACGAAAAAGAGGATAAGCGAGTTTGGTTTAAGTGGATGGAGTTGAGAGTGAATAACGAAATTCCCGCAATTAAAACCCCAACCGGTTATATCCCGAGATACGAAGACTTAAAAAGGTTATTCCGAGAAGTCTTAAATAAAGAATATTCTCTGGATAGTTATCATAAGCAATTTCTTTTAAGAATACCGGAGAATTTGGCAAGGATTGAAAGGGTCTTAAATATCTACGAAAAAGAGGAGAAGATTCCCGAAATTCTCTTTTTAATCCTTAAAGAGCAGAAAGGAAGACTTCTGGCGGCAAGAAAAACCTTTGGTGATTACATCCTGCCAGAGAAATTTGCTATCTAAGAATCGCCTTCCTTCTCTCTTCCCCGACCGTGTTTTATGATATCACCTTTTGTTATGTAAATTACATCCTCGGCGATATTGGTCGCTAAATCGGCAATCCGCTCTAAATTCCGAGTGATCAGAATTAGAGAGAAACTCCTTTCTATGGTATTGGGGTCGGACATCATAAAGGTCAATAGTTCCCGAAAAATTTGGTCGCGCATCCCATCCACCTCATCATCCCTCTGGCAAACATTTCGGGCTAATTCGCTATCATTGGTTAAGAAGGCAGTCAAACTATCTTTTAACATACCGATCGCCATTTCCGCCATCCTTGGTATATCAATCAGGCGCTTCACATAAGGTTTCGGAATGAGGGCAAGCGCCGCCTCTGAGATATTCACCGCGTGATCACCGATCCTTTCTAAATCGTTATTAATTTTAATCACCATTATTAGGGTGCGCAGCGGGGTGGCTTCAGGCTGATGGAGGGCGATAATCTTTATCGCCTCTTCTTCAATAAGAATCTCATACTCGTTCGCCTTTTTCTCGTCAACCTCAATCACCTCCCGAGCGAGCTTCTCATCTTTTTCCAAGAGGGCTTTGATACTTTTTCCCACCATCTCCTGAACCAAAACCGCTGATTGGAGGAGTTTATCTTTTAAACTATTTACCTTTTCTTCTAAGTTCATAATCTTAGCGGGCGGACCGTAAGCCGGATTCTGTTTTAGCGGTCATTTATCTAAGCGGCCAACCCGGAAGTAAAGCGAGGGGGCAATCCTCTCCTTCCTGTTCGGCCTTGCTTGCGGTGGGGTTTGCCCAACACCAAAGTTGCCTCTGGTGCTGGTGCGCTCTTACCGCACCTTTTCACCCTTACCTCGCCACCAAGTGGCGGGCGGTATCGTTTCTGTGGCACTTTCCGTCTCTTTTGGGTCACCACAAAAGAGCCCAGCCTTACGACTGGCACCGCTTGCCCACAAGTCCGGACTTTCCTCCCCGAATCATTTAATTCGGAGCGACCGCCCGTCCGCCCTTCCTTTATTTTATAACAAGAAAAAATATATGTCAATTACCCGTATTTCCCAACTAAAAAATCCTCGGTCCTCTTATCTCGTGGCTTGGTAAAGACATCTTCGGTTTTGCCGAATTCCACCATTTCTCCTAACCACATAAAGGCACAATAGTCGGAAACTCTTGCCGCCTGTTGCATATTATGGGTAACAATCACAACTGTATATCTCTCCTTTAACTTACTAATAAGTTCTTCTAACTTTTTGGTAGCAATTGGGTCTAAAGCGGATGCCGGTTCGTCCAAGAGAATTATCTCCGGCTCCACGGCTAAACACCGGGCGATACAGAGTCGCTGTTGCTGCCCTCCAGAAAGTCTTAAAGCATTCTCGTCCAATTTATCAGCCACTTCTTCATAAAGGTTAGCATCTCTTAAAGCCCTTTCTACTCTTTCCTTAATATTTCCCATCTTATGAATCTTTAAACCAAAGGCGATATTCTCATAGACCGATTTCGGAAAGGGATTGGGTTTCTGAAAGACCATCCCTACCTTTTTCCGTAATTCCATCAGGTCGATATCCGAGTCGTAGATATTCTTGCCGTCAATCAAAACCTTCCCCTTGATTACCGTATTGGGAATCAGGTCATTTAGCCGATTCAAGCAACGGAGGAGCGTTGATTTGCCACAACCAGAAGGTCCCATAATCGCGGTCACCGCCCGGGGTAAAATCTCTAAATTTATCTCCCGTAGAATTTGACAATCACCAAACCAGAGCGAGAGATTGGAGATTTTTATCTTCGGTTCCATCTCACCATTGCCTCTTGGCAAATTTCATCCGAAAATAGAGAGCAATTCCCGAGAAGAATAGGACAAGGGTTAAGAGGACAATCGCCGTCCCGAAGGCAATCGGTCTCACTTTTAAGATATTCTCGTGTTGGGTAGAAAGAATATAGAGATGATAGGGAAGTGCCATAAACTTATTTAAGGGTGTTTTGGGTAAATGCCTCAAATAAAATGTGACACCGGTGAAAAGGA
>JBDRVQ010000023.1 GCA_039801905.1 candidate division WOR-3 bacterium
TTTTGGACGCCTATTATTTTAAGAAACTTATTAAATAATTTCAACACATCTACTACCTTAATACCCTTATTAACCTGGTAACCATGTCTTAACACATTTACTTTTTTTTTCTTTTTTAACTCCTTGACAGGGAGGGGTGGGGAGGTATACTCCAAGATAAATGGTTCGGAATCATCTGCTTAGGCCATTTGGATTACTTTTCCTTCTCCTCCCTTTTTTCCATCTCGGTGGGGAGATAATTGAGAGGGTAGTATTTCAAGGTAATCGGCAGCTAAAATCTCGGATTTTATCACAGGTAGTTGTCAGTCAGAAGGGAAGGGAATTTTCTGAGGAAGTCTTAGGGGAAGATATAAAATCACTTACCGAATTTTATCAAAAAGAGGGTTTTCTCTCGGTGCGTGTTTCTGGGCAGAGTAGAGGAGGAAAAAAAGGTCGAATCGTTATCTTCCAAATTGCAGAAGGGTATAAATGTAAGATTGATTCTCTCATCTTTTCGGGTAAAGAGGATGAAGGGGTAAGGAAACTTCTTTTCCAAAAAGGCTACGGTTTCTATTCCGCTAACAAGGTAAGGGAATTAAAAGAGGTTTTATTGGACTATTATCTTAACGCCGGTTATTATTATGTTGATCTGCGGGTGGAGACGGCATTAGTCAGTCCGGAAAAGATGAATTTAATTGTGGAGGTGGAGGAAGGTCCGTTAACCTACTTGAAGGAGATAAAGTTTCTCGGTTTGAGGCGCATTCGGATTAAGGATGCGCTGCGCACAACAGAATTAAAGAAAGGGGAAAAGTACAGTAAAAAAAAGATTTATCAGGCAGCAAGAAAACTTTACGCCACTAATCTTTTCGCCAATATCTATTTTAAGGTTAGCCCACTCCATTCTTCTTCAGAGAAAGAATCGGATAAGAGAAGCGAAAGTTTAGAAGTCCGGTTTGATTGCCAGGAGTTAAAAGAGAGAATTTTCGGTTTCGGCCTCGGTTACGCTTCCCCTCCCAGTAGAACTTATCACTCAATCAGTTGGCAACACCTCAACTTTTTTCGCAAGGTTCATAACTTAAAAGTTTTATTTGAGTTAAATCCAGATTGGCGGGGCAGTTATAATCTCTCCCTTAAAGGTTCCTACAGGGTACCTTATGTTTCTTGGACCAAGATAAATTTTCTTTTTCAACCCTATCTCTTTTGGGAAGTTGATAAGAATAAGAGAAAGAAGACCTGGGAATTAGGGGAGGAGGCGGGCTTCTTTTATGATTTCACAGAAAACCTGCAAGGACAATTTTTTAATAAATATAGAAGATTCTGGGGAAAGGAAGATTCCACCCGTTCGGTCATCAATTCCCTAAATCTAAATTTTTTATACGACACGAGGGACGATTTTTTTTCCCCAACCTCCGGGATTTATTCCTTCTCTCTCACCGAATGGGCCGGGGGTCTTTTAGGTGGGAATTGGGATTTTTATCGTCTCTCCCAAGAGGTTCGGTTTTTCTTTCCTTTTTTATTCACTCAGGCGTTTCGTTTGACCATCGGATCCCTTTTTCCTTACGGTCGGACTACGGTCCTTCCCGATTACGGGAAGTTCTATTTGGGAGGGATGACCACCTTGAGGGGTTATGACGAGAAATCATTACCTGGAGAGAGATTTTTCCTTGGTAACTGGGAATGGCGGTTCTTAATTTATAAAATTTTAGGCGGAGTGATTTTCTTTGATTTAGGCTTTACCAATTTATCTACTAAGATTGCCTATGATTTGGGAATTGGTCTGAGGTTAGCATCTCCGGTTGGTCCTTGGCGAATTGACTTTGCGGTCGCTCCTCCAAAATTTGCAAGCAAAAATTGGTGGAAAATAAATTTTGGTTTGGGAAATGTTTTCTGATGAAAAGAAGATGAGAAGAAAAAGAATAATTTGGTGGATAATATCGGCTCTTTTCCTTTTCTTCCTTTTTCTTTATCTTGGCCGCGAGATGATTTTCCGTTGGGCAATTGGGAGGTTAGGGAGGAAGGAAGGTATAGAAATTAAAATAGGGAAAATTGGAGGAAATATTTTTTCCAACTTTTCAGTTTCCGATTTGCGGTTATCTTTCCCTAAGGGAATTATTTTTACCGCCCGCTCTCTAAAAGTTCGGTATCATCCGGTTAATCTTTTAAGAAGAAGAGAAATTATTTCCCTTTTTTTAAGGGAGCCAGAGATTTTTATCCCCAAAACGGAAAGAGGGGGGCTTGCTTCACCTGTAGCTTTTCCTTTTTCTTTTCGCATAGAAAATCTCTTTATTCAAAAAGGGAAAATACCCCTTTTGGGAGAATATGGTTTCTTCGACTTTGAGGGAAAGATAATTTTTTCCCGGGAAGGGATTCGGATTGAGAAAGGAGAGATAAAGACCAAACAAGGAGAGATAAATTTTACCCTAAATTACAACTTCCTTTCCCAAGAGGGGAACCTGGATATCACTTCCCTTACCTTTATCTTTGAAGGTAAACCCTGGTTTTCCATTGCAGGGGGGAATCTAAGTGGGGAATTAGTCTTCACCCTTCGGGAAAAAGGGATACTGGGTTTGCCGAAAATTAATGGGGAAATTAAAATCACCCTCTCTTCTTTTTCCATTAAGAATTTTCCTTTCGCTCCTTGTAGTTTGGCATTGAATTTTTCGGATTCGATTTTCTCTTATCGGATACAAGCGATTTCCCAGAAGTTTGGTTTTTTGAAGGGTGAAGGCATCCTCAGGCAGGATACGACTTATGATTGCCACTTATCTCTTTCCAATTTTGACTTAAAAGGAATTGGGGATTTATTAAAGATAAATCTTCCCTGGCCCAAAGTTTCTGGGGAGTTACGGGTGAAGGGAAAAGGGGAAAAAGAAGCGAGTTTTTCTTCTGACTTTCGGACTTTAAACCTCAATCTTTTCCGAATGTGGATAATGGGGAAAGTGAGCAATCTTTTTACGAAAAGGAGAATGGTAGTAATAAGAGAGGGGAAAATTACACGTCTTGGGGGAAGCATCTCTTTTGCGGGAAGGTTAGGAATGGGAGATATGATGCTCAATTTCGCAGCGAATAACTTTAATTGGCAAAAGGGTGAGATACCGTTTCGGTCCTTTCGGGAGGTGAGCGGTAGAATCAATGGTACGGGTGAGGTGAAAGGGAGTTTTGATTCGCTATCGTTAAGAAGTTCTTTTTCCCTTTCTCCGTTCGTCTTGGGTAATCTTATGATCACCTCTTGCTCTTTGAATTTGAGTTCACCAAATATCTTTAGCCTTCGGGGGGAAGGAAAGACAAAATGGCAAGAATTCCGATGGGGTAAGATTTATTTTGATTCTTTAAACCTCTTTTGGCAAGAAAAGGATGTTAACCTTTTTGTCTTTAAAAGTAAAGATACTAATTTGGAAGTGGGGTTAAGGTTCTTCTCCTTTTCTCCTTCTACTTTTTCTCTTAATTTCAATAAACTTCAATGCCGAATGGGTGAAGATTCCATTTTTAATCTTCAAGAATTTTACATTGAGAGAGTCGGAGATTCTTTATCTTTAAAGAATTTGGCACTCCGGATTGGTGGGGGAGAGATTAGGGGAAACCTCACCTTCCTTCCGAATAAGCAAATTCGGGGAAGGTTAATTCTCAGTAATTTAGTCTTGGAGAAGTTTTTAAAAACGGAAAAGATTAAGGGGATAGTTAACGGTTCTCTCCTTTTGGATACCGCAGTCACCTCCCAAATGGTAATTGAGGGCTTAACTTTACCCGAAGAGATGGTAAAAATAAATGAGGTAAGAGTGGAGTTGAAATTGAAAGAAGTCCTTTTTCCTCTCTCTACTTACCAGAGGTTAGAACTAAAAGATGTCTCCTTTGTTAATCAAGGTAAAACTTCTCATCTTTCGGGGGAGGTGATCTTTGGCAAAGGAAAAATAGAGCATTGGGACATTTCGGCAACCCTTAACGACCCCGGACCATGGGTCTTCTTCTTTTTGAAAAAGACTTTACATCTCCAAGAAGGGAAGATTTTTGGGCAGGTACACCTCCGGGGAAACCCGTTTCGGCCAAATCTCGATGGCCGAGTGCGGATTAATAAAGGAAAATTATTTTTTCCGGCTTTAAGATTATTAATAAATGATTTCTCTTCGGAACTGTCTCTCTTCCAGGATGAAATTATCCTTTTGGAGGGGAAGGGAAAAGTGGATCGGGGGGAAATTAGCGGAAGTGGTTTTGTGAAATTGAAAGGCTTTACCGCTATTGATACACTCCATTATGATGTTGAGTTTCATGAATTGCCGATGAGTTTGGAGAAAGGCATCTTTGGAATTTTTATTGGGAAGACAACAATTGACTGGAAACCGTCCTCACCTTTGCAGCTTGCGGGTAATCTTTCTGTGAAGGAGGGTCTGATCAATGTTCCTTTCGGCAAAAAAGTTTCCCGCGCTTCTGGTGGAGAAGAGATAAATTTTGATTTCAAGGTGGAAGGGGATAGGGGAATATGGTTTAGAAATCAGAATGCGGACTTAGAATTGGGAATTAATTTGCGAGTAAAAAAGGAAAGGGAAGAGATGATATTGATTGGGGAGTTGGTAACGAAAAGAGGGCAACTCTATTATCTGGACCGAGTTCTCCAGATGAAGGAAGGGAGGATAATTTTTGACAATATATCAGAAATTGACCCTCAACTTGATTTGCGGGCGGAATTAGAGACGAAGCCCATCCGGTGTGGCGATAATTTACCCCAGAGATTTAAAATAATATTTTCATTGCGAGGGACCCTCTCCCAGCCGGAATTTATCTTGTCATCCGAGCCGCCCCTTCTTTCCGAAAATGATATTATCACTTATCTCACCCTTAATGTTGCTCCCGAAGAGTTGAAGATAATCTCGGAGCGAGAGTTTTTCTATGCGGTTCTTTCCGAGCGGATTCTTTCTTATTTTGAGAGGGAGATCGCGAAGAAGATGCGTGGTTATCTCTCTTTAGATTATCTATCCTTGGAACAAGGATTAGGGGAAAAGGGGAGGAAGATTACGGTGGGAAAATATGTGTCCCGGAATTTCTACCTTACCTACTCAGCAGTAGTGGGGGGAGAAGAAAGGGATGAATATAAAGCAGAATATTATCTCACAAGACATCATCTCTTCAGTGCTGAGAAGACAGCGGAAGGGAGATACATTGTGAAATATCAATTTCAGATCCGATACTAATTTTAATTTTGGTAAGATGTTTTATCGGGTAGCGGTATTAGGCTTGAAAATACCTCTCCTCACCTATTTTTCTCCTTCGGAAATAAAAATCGGAGCATTGGTGGAGGTAGAATTAAAAAGTAAGAGATGTTTGGGCGTGATTTGGGAAAAGGAAGAAAGACCTCCGGAAAGAGAGATAAAAGAGATCAAAGAGGTTGTCAATCCGGAATTTTTCCCCATTCGTCTGCTCCGATTTTATAACTTTGTGAGTAGATACTATTTCGCTTACCCTGGGGAAGTGCTCTCTTTGGCTTTCCCGGAAGTTAAAAGGTTCGACCGGAGAATCTGGAATCAATTAAGAGAAGAAGTGCCCAAGAGTAAATTTTTAATTTCCTGTTCGGAGGTTTATCTTTTTGTGGGGAAAAAAGAAGAGGAACGGATGAGGATGCTTTTGGAAAAAGTGAGGCAAAAGGGAGGGAGCATCCTTTATCTTTTTCCAGACTCGGTGAGAGGAGAGAGGGTTTTCACTCAGTTAAGGGAAAAATGGGAGGGGGTAATCTTCTATCATTCCCGAATAAAAAAGAAGGAAAGGGTGAGGATTTGGTCGGAGATTAAAAACGGCAAATACCAGATAATAATCGGCTTGAAACAGGCAATATTTCTGCCGATACCTAATTTGCGAGAAATATGGGTGGAAGAGGAAGAGAGTCCATTTTACAAAGAGGAAGAGAGGCATTTCCATTATCAAGCCCGGGATTGTGCGGTAATAAGGGGGAAGATAGAAAACGTTCCTGTTTACCTTTTTTCGCAAACACCCTCTTTGGAATCCTATTACTATTCTCAAATAAAGAAATATAGATTTTATGGGGAATTTAAGAAAAAAGAGGTGAAGGTAATAATTGTCAATTTGAGGAAGGAGAAAGGGATATTAAGCGATGTTTTGAAAAAATTCCTAGCTAATTACCGGCAAGGAGAAACCTTTTACCTCTTAGTAGAAAGGCAAGGATTTTCTCGCTATATCATTTGTGGTGATTGTGGTTTTATCCCGCGTTGTGCGGAATGCGGTTTTCCCTTTTTCTACCATCAGAAAGAACGGGTCTTCTCCTGTCACATTTGCAAGAAAAAAAGTGAAGTTTTTGATGAATGTCCAAATTGTTACGGAGTTAATTTCCTTTTTCGGGGGGTCGGGCTGGAAAGAGTGGAGGAAGAATTGAAAGTTAATTTCCCTCAATTACGTCCGGTATTAGCGGGAGGGAAAGGTATCTTTCTGGGTTTATCCTCAGAGTTAAATAACTTCTTGGAGGGGAGTGTTGATTTGGCAGCAATTATTTCCCTTGAACAACTACTTTCCTTTCCAGATTTCCGCACTGAGGAACGGGCATACCAGATACTTCGATCGATTTTAGGGAAGTTAAAAAGGGGTGGTTTTCTAATCATCCAGACTAGAAATCCTTCTTCGCCAATTATTTCCAATCTTTTTCGTCCCATTAAATTCTTTGCTAAGGTTTTGAAAGAACGGGAATACTTTTTTCTGCCCCCCTTCTCCTCAATCGCCATTTTGAGAATTTTCCGGAAGGAAGAGGTAGCGATGAAGAAATACGAGGAATTGAAGGAGAAATTGGCCCCTTTTGGAGAGAAGGTTGTTCTCTACCCTCCCTTTCCTTCCCTTAAGAAAAAAAGAGGAAAACGTTCTTTTGTGATTCTCCTGAAGGCAAAATCTGGTTTACGGCTTTATAATCTATTGAAAAAAGAAGATTTATTCTCTAACCACGAAGAAATAGAAGTTGATATTAATCCAATTAAGATATTGACCTAACCAATTAAATTGGTATAATAAAGAAATGAAAGGCGAAAAAAAGATCCGTAGTGGACTTTCGTTTTTTCTCTTTTTAATTTTAGGGATTTTCTTTTTTACCTGTCTGCCTCCGAAACCGACGAAAACGAAATCCCTCTCCCTTTCTTTCTCTATTTTATATGGTGCCAATTTTTCCTATAGGGATTTACCGAAATATTTCTTTGCGGAGAAAAATTTAAGGGAAAAAGGTTCAACATTACTCTTTTTAGATAGCAAAATTTTTCAGGGCGATTTCTTCTATTCTGGAGAAAAGTCTTTTGTTCTTTCTTTAATCAGGATTTTAAATAAGATAGGAGTTGATGCTCTTCTCGTTAACGCAGATTTTTTACCGCTCTTTCAAAAAATGAGTCGGGAAATATTAGATTCCAGCCGTTTTTTTCTCCTCGCCTCTAATCTATTTAAAAAAGAAAAAGGGGGGTTAAAAAAAACAATTTTCCATCCTTTTTGTCAAAAGAAGTTAAACAATGAGAATGTAATCCTTTTGCACACTATTTCCAATTCGGATGAATTTTTAAGTGATTACGGATGGGAAGAGGAGATCACTTTTTTGAAAAAGAGGATCCCCCTTTTGAGAGAAAAAACTCCCCTGATTGGTTGTTTTACTTCAAACTTAAAGGACGCTCTCCTCCCTTGCTTTTTTATTGAAAAACCAAAAACCTTTTCTTTGGTTAACTATCAAGTGACCCTTACCGATGATAATTTCCAGATCTTTTCCGAAACTATTGCTCTTTCTGAGGAAGATGAGGTGTTAAAGAGAGAAATTTTGGCTTTTACGGAGAATGTAAGCTCTTTTCTTGATACCCCCTTTGTTAAAATTAGGAAAACCTTCCCCGCGAGGAAATTGGCAGCCCTTTTGGCGGATTTTGTAGTAAGGAAGATAGGTGCCGATTTTTTACTGATAAAAGAACCGCAGGGGTTGGGGTTAAGGAAAGGGGAATTGACGCGACGTGCTCTTTGGCAGTTTTTCGGAGAGCCGGGATTTTTGGTGGTTGGGAGCCTAAATGGACTGGAGATTGAAAAGTTTAAGAAGGAAAAAGGTCTTTTACTCTTTCCGGAAGGGAAAAAGATAAAGAATATTTCTTACCGAGTGGTTATGAGCGAACAGATCTTCCATCAAAGTCCCACCTTGCCACACGGCTTTTCTTATTTACCTTATACCTTTTTGGAATTAGCATCGGAATGTTTGAGGTTATTAGAAGAGTGATGAGTACCGATTTCAATCGGAGTTTTAAAATTTTTCGTTTTTTATGGTGCATCTTTCTTTTTATCTATTTTTATCACTTCCCGAAAAATTTCTTTGCTGGTGCTCTTCCAGAAAGGCCCTTTTTCCCTACCATTTTTTTTCAACTATTTTGCTTTTGGTTAATAATTGAATATTACTTCTCCTCACCTTTTTTTCAATCCGGTCTATTTCCCTTTTCGGTACCGCTTAAATACCTCTTCTCCTTTTATTTTTATCCCTTTCTAATTTTTTTGGTTTTTGACTACGGTTGGTGGGGAAGAGGACAGGTGAGATTCTTCTATCCTTCTATTAACATTTTTGGTTTACTAATTTTCCTTTTTGGAATGTTCCTTCGCCTTTTTACCTTGTTTCTATTTTTGAATAATCCACTATCCAAATTGGTGAGAGGAGGGATATTTAGAATATCAAGGCATCCTCGATATTTAGCTACTCTTATCCAATTGGTTTCTCTTCCCTTTATTTTTTCTTCTCTTTTCGGTTTTTTTCTTTTGATTCCTGGGATTCTGATAATCAAAAAGGAAGCGGAATTTGAAGACCGGGAATTAAAGGAGTATTTAAAAAGAGACTATGATAGATACTTAAAAAACGTTCCGCTTCTCTTCCCAGTTAAGAAAATCTGAATTTGTAGGTAGAGTTAAAAATAGGAGGATAAAATTACTACCCCTATCTTTGATAAGATTTTCCCAAAAAGAAGAGCGTAGGGATAAGAAAAAAGCGACAAGGTAGTAATAAAGCAGGGGGTGAGGCGCACCTTAAAACATAAAAGTAATTAAGTTATTGAAAATGAATAACTTAAGAAGTGGCTTTCCCTAAAAAGTGGACATAAAAGTTGTCTATTCTATCCCAATGAGAAATTGTTTTTTAGGAAAAGAGAAGATAAATTATAAAAATAAATTTTATTTTTAATTTAAATAAGTATTTTTATTTTATAAACTTATATATTTTAGAATTGATATAAAAAATAATTGACAAGGCAACAAATTTTTTGTATTTAAAGGTGTATTAAAATGGAATATAATGGAACAAAAAGAATGGAAATGGAAAAATGTTATGAGTTTGTAGGTGAATATTTTTTCTCGGTTGATGAGAAATTCCGGGTGGCGGTCCCGAGTTCCTTTCGGAAGGTCATCTCTGAGGAACCCAACCAAACCCTCTTTCTCTTTCCCGGTCCTTACAAGACGATTCTCGTCTTTACCCACTTTTTTTGGAGGGAATTTTGGGACCGCCTGGAAAAATTATATAATCCACGCGGCTTATTATTAAATTTTGACCTTTTAAGACTTAGTAAAAATACTTGGAATGTGAGGATGGATAGTTTGGGGAGAATTCTCATTAATGAGCCATTGAGGAAATATACCGGTATCACTGCGGGAAGCGAAGTGGTGATATTGGGTTATACCAATTTTTTTATAATAGCTCCCCGAAAGTATTATGACGAGAAGATAGGGAAGGATTCCGAAGAAAAGGTTTGGCAGGTTTTGGGAATGGAAGAAGACTTAGCAAAGGGGAGAAGTTTTTCGAATGGTGAGAATGAATCCAACCGTCTTAACCCAACGGGGTAATGACCCACCAACGGGTATAGAGAAAGAGAAATTATTTCATTTTCCGGTAATGAAAAGGGAGGTATTTTCTATTTTGATTAATGAGGCAAAAGTTAATAAAGGGGTAATTGTTGACGGTACTGTGGGAACAGGTGGACATCTTTCTTACCTTCTAAAAAATTCCCCTCCCGGAATTAGTTTTTTAGGGATTGATATTGACCCGGATGCGGTTAACTTTTCTCGGAGATTATTTCAAAATTTTCGGAATGTCTTTATCTACCAAGCAAATTATATTAATTTACCCGAGATAATCAAAGAATTGAATCTTAACCCGGTAATTGGTATTTTGTTTGATTTCGGGGTTTCCCGTTTTCAATTAGAGACAGCCGAAAGGGGTTTTTCTTTCCAAAAGGAAGGTCCCCTGGATATGCGATTTTCCAAAGAAGGAGAAACCGCATTGGGTTTAATCAGAAGAGCAAGCGGCAAAAAATTGGAAAAGATTCTTTGGTTATATGGAGAGGAACGAGATTATAAGAAAATTGCTCGAGCGATAGTAGAAAAAAGGAGAAATATCAATACCACTTTTGACTTGAAAAATGTGATTATTCAAGCGGTAAAGAGAAAAGATAAGAGAAAGTTCGCCAGGGTATTCCAGGCACTCCGGATCGCTGTCAATTCTGAATTAGAAAATGTAGAAAGAGGGATCAAGAGGGCAATTCCTCTTTTGACGGAAGGAGGAAGGATAGTGACGATAACTTACCATTCTTTAGAAGACCGAATCGTGAAAAGGATCTTTAAAGAAAAAAAGGAAAATAAGGAAATTTTAATTGTTACCAGAAAGCCGATTCGGCCCAGCCCTGCGGAGATTGGGGAGAACCCTTCTTCCCGCAGCGCTAAACTTAGGGCTGCAGAAAAGGTGTGAAGGGGAGGGAGTATGAAGCGTATGCTCATTTTATTCCCTTTAATGGGTTTCGGATGCGGATTTTTTTATCTTTTTTTAGCTCTCTGCAACCTCCGCGCAGAAATGGAGAATAACGTTTTACGTGAAAAAAGAATGCTTTTGGAAAGAGATCGGAAGTTAATAATTTTGGAAACTTCTCAGATATCTTCCTTTAAGAACCTAACCGAGGCGTATTTCGCACTTTCTAACTCGCCCAAAGAATTCATCGCTTCTTCATCAGAAGAGAAAGGTGGGTCGATTTTAATTACCAAGGCCGGAAGATTGGCGAGCGTCGATACGGAGGAGGAACAGAAAACTCCCCGAGGAAGCGATACTCTTCTCTTTTCGATTCGTACTTTACCCACCGCTTCCCTAACACCAAGCAGCCGGTAATGGTTTTCTCATTCGGAAATTTATTCTTTAAGATCAAAAGAAGAATCAAAATAGATAAAACACCACGCTGTGCCGACTAAGATTAAGGGGAGATTAGTCAGCCTATTTTTATTATTTTTCTCAGTATTTATTCTTATTACTCTATACCTTTTTTATTTACAATGCTTTGCGGGAGAGAGATACCGGAAATTAGCGGATAAAATATATCATCAACGAAAAGAAAGGTTATTAGCCGAAAGAGGGGCAATTTGGGATAGGAGAGGTCGTCTTTTAGCCTTTTCGGAAATTACCAGTTTTCTGCAAATTGATTGGCCTTATTTGAAAGGTGATACATTAACGAAAGCAATAGAAGTTATTAGCCGCTACTTTCCTAAAATAGCGGAAAGTTTACCTTTTTATAGAAATAAATCCCGGGAACGGTTTTTTTGTACTATAAAATACGAAGAGGGGAAGAATTTAAATCAGATTTTAAGAAAGGAAAATCTATTCCATGCGGTTCGGGCAAAAGAAAATTTCCATCGTCATTATCCGATTGCCTATTTTACTAACGTATTGGGGGAAGTTTCAGAGGCAGAGAGAAAAGGGTTATGGGGTTTGGAATTGGTTGGAGAAAGATTTTTGCGCGGAAAGGATGGTTTTATTATCTACCAAAAGGATGCGAGCGGTAGGACATTCCCTTATCCGGCTTACCCGCGGGAAGACCCGGAAAAGGGTGCTGATATCTATCTCACTTTAGATAAGGACTTTATGGAAATTAGTTTTGAGGAATTAAAAAAAGGCGTGGAGGAGTTTAGGGCAAAGAAGGGGGCAGTTCTTATCTTAAACTGTAGTACCGGGGAGGTATTGGCAATGGTTGATTATCCCCTCTATGATGTAGAAGCGCAATTTTTGCGACCTTATTCCCTTCTCTGGGAGTTTGAACCGGGCTCAGTTTTTAAGTTTCTTATCGCCGCCTTGGCTCTGGAATCAAAAGAGCGTGACAAATTTTTGGCTCGGAAATATGATGTTTCTTCGGGAGAGGTGAAAATTGGAAAAGAGCGAATTAAGGAGTATCATAATAAGAAATTAGGGGTCATCAGTTTTTCCGATATTATCGCCTTTTCTTCCAATTGCGGGGTAACTTTACTCACATTTGACTTACCAGTTAGAGATTACTATTCTCTTTTAGTTGACTTTGGTTTTAATTGCCTGACAGGGATTGAATTAGAGGAAAGAAGAGGATATGTGCCGGCGTTAGGGCTCTTAAAAAAGGGAAAAAACTGTCCCCCGCATCTTTACGCTTGTAACTCTTTTGGTCAAGGTTTAAGAGCCACTTTAATGCAACTTGCTTCTGCCTATATGGCAATTGCTAATGGCGGGCTTCTTCTTCGGCCCTATCTTATTAAAGAGGTAAGAAAAGAAGGCAAGAAAATTTTTTCTAAGGAGAAATTGGTTGTGAGACGCGTAATTTCGGAAAGCGCGGCTGAAATGTTGAGAGAAGTTTTAAGTTCGGTATGTGAAAAAGGAACAGGGAAGAATGCCCAAATTAAAGGTTTAAGCGTTTGTGGGAAAACAGGAACGGGCGAAAAGCCTTTATCTGGAGGGCGTGGTTATTCAGATAAAGCGGTTACCACCTTCATCGGGTTTTTCCCAAAGGATAGTCCTAAATACTTAATCGCGGTGATGCTTGATGAGCCGAAAGGACCTGCCGCCGAAAATGCGGCGATCATTTTTAAGCAAATTGGAGAAAAAATTTGGTTTCTTTCCCAGTTTGCCGAATTATGATATGAGACTTAGGGATTTCATCCAAGAGGTAAGAGAGATAGAGGTTTTTGGTTCAACTGATGTGATAATTGAGGGGATTACCTCCGATTCCCGAGAGGTGGCACCAGGTTATGTCTTTTTTGCTTATCAAGGAGAGAAAAGCGACGGACGGTTTTTTATTCCGGAGGCAATTAAAAAGGGAGCAAAAGTAATAGTTACCGATTCTCTTCCTGAGAAATTAACTCCGAATGTCACTTATTGCCTAACTCCTGCGGTAAAAAAAGCCCTTGGTGTTTTTACTAAAATCTTTTATAATAAAATTGATGAAGCGATGGCGGTTCTTGGAATAACGGGGACGCAAGGGAAAACGACTACTGCCTATCTTTTAAGAAAGATTTTATTAACGGCTGGTTACGATTGCGGTCTGATTTCTACGATTAAATATTACGACGGTGAAGAATGGAAAATTGCGGAGAATACCACTCCGGAAATTTATAAAATTTTCTCCATCTTATCTAAACTTTATAAGAAAGGAATTAGGCACTGCGTGATGGAAGTGTCTTCTCATGCCATTTCTTTAGACAGGGTGTTTGGTTTGAAGTTTAAAGGCGCAGGTTTTACCAATTTATCTCCCGAACACCTTGATTTTCATCAAACAATAGAAGAATACAAAAAGGCGAAAATGAAACTTTTCCAAGACCTTCCCGCAGATAGTTTCACGGTTTACAATTCAGATGACCCTGTGGGAAAAGAGATTGAAAAATTAACAAAAGCGGAGAAAATTTCCTACGGGATAAAGGAAACGGCGATGATTAAGGGCGAAATAAAAAGGATGAATCTATCCGGGATGGATTTTTCTATTATAGTAGAAGGAAGAGAGAAAAGATTAAGGTCTTTTCTCATAGGGGAAATGAATTTGTACAATATCCTCTGTGCCTACGGTTTGGCTTGGGGATTAAAGATAAAGGAAGAACACATTATGATGGGGATTGAAGCATTCCGAGGTGTGAAGGGACGGTTAGAGAGAGTGGAAAATGACAAAGGATTTGAAATTTTTATTGATTATGCCCACACACCAAAGGCTTTGGAAAATCTCCTCTTAACCCTCAAGCCGTTGGGGAAGAGGATTATTCTGGTTTTTGGTTGTGGAGGCGAGCGGGATAAGTTAAAGCGACCGGCGATGGGAGAAATTGCCACGGGACTTGCCGATTGGGTAATTATCACTTCGGATAATCCCCGGTACGAAGATCCGGAGCAGATAATAGAAGATATCACTAAAGGGATTAGGAAAGAGAATTACGAAAAAATTCTAAATCGGAGGGAGGCAATAAAAAAGGCAATTTCTCTGGCGAAGCGGGGGGATTTAGTGGTAATTGCCGGAAAAGGGCATGAAGATTATCAAATAATTAAAGGGGAAAAATTAAAATTTTCGGATCGAGAAGAAGTGGAGATTGCTTTGCGGTTGAAATAATATGCTTTATCTGCTCCTTGCCCCATTAAGAAATTATTGGATTCTTTTTAATCTCTTCCGGTATATTACATTTCGTGCCTTCTTGGCAGGTACCTTTTCTATAATTTTCGTTCTGGCCTTCTATCCCCTTTTTATTGGCTTTCTTAAAAAATACGGTATTGGTCAAAGGGTCCGCGTGGATGTCTTGCCCCACCATCGCAATAAGAGCGGTATTCCAACGATGGGAGGAATTCTAACAAATCTCTCTATTTTCTTATCTCTCTTCCTCTTTGCGGATTTATCAAATCGCTATATCCAGTTAGCAATTCTGATTCTCTTCTGGCTGGGCATTCTGGGATTTGCTGATGACTTTATCAAAGTGAAAAAAGGTAAGCCGAAAGGATTAAGGAAAAGGACGAAGTTTTTATTCCAATTTCTTTTGGGGTTGATTGTCGTTTTGGTTCTTTACTTTTTCCCACCCAGTACTTTGATGCGAACAAAAACCAATTTTCTTCTCTTTAAGAATGTGATTATTGATTTTGGGCTTTTTTATATCCCCTTTGTAGTTCTTTTCTTGGTGGGAATTACGAATGCGGTAAATTTTGCTGATGGTTTGGACGGTCTTTCTTGTGGACTCTGCGGAATAACTGCAGGATTTTATGCGGTCCTGTGTTATGTCACAGGACATGCCAAAATCGCTGGTTATTTAAACCTTCTTCATCTTGGAAATGCGGGTGAGGGTGCGGTTTTGGGTTTAAGTGTGGTAGGAGCAGCCTTAGGTTTTCTTTGGTTTAATTCCTATCCTGCCGAGATCTTTCTGGGAGACACGGGGAGTTTACCATTAGGAGGGCTTCTGGCATTTTTGGCGATTGTTGCGAAACAGGAGATACTTTTTATTTTTGCGGGAGGAGTTTTTATTTTAGAAGTCGGGAGTGTGGTCTTGCAGGTACTTTATTTCCGCTTGACAAGAGGAAAAAGAGTTTTTTTAATGACTCCTCTTCACCATCATTTTGAGAAGAAAAATTGGCCCGAGCCCAAAATTGTCCAAAGGTTTTACATAATTGCTATTCTTTCGGGTTTTCTAGCTTTGGCGACTCTAAAAATACGATGAGAGAGTTAGAGAAGGAAAGGTTTTTTTTGGTTTTGGGTTTAGGTCGGGCGACAACCCCAATTGTTCAGTTTTTACTCTGGCAGGAAAAGAAAGTTTTTGCCCACGATGAGGTGAGCGAAAAGGGGAAACCTTTTCTTGCGAATAAGCATTTTACTTTTGTCCCTTTGGAAGAGATTCCTAAACTACCAGAGCCATTAATAACCGTTATCAGCCCAGGAATCTCTGAGGATTCTCAATTGGTCCTTTTTGCTAAGAAAAAGGGAGAGGTGATTTCTGATATTGAATTTGTATATCAGATATTAAGAAAACGAGCAGGTATTAAAATTGTAGCGATTACGGGTACTAACGGAAAATCGACCACCACGGCGCTCTTGGGGAATATTTTGCAAAAGGCAAAAAAGAGAGTCTTCGTAGGTGGGAATATTGCTCCCGGTAAGCCGGCCGGTGCCGCCCTTTTTACGAAGAAAGATATTTTTATCTTTGAGGTCTCTTCTTTTCAGTTGGAGAAAATAAAAGATTTTCGGCCCCACGGGGCGGTGCTTCTTAATATCGGGGAGGACCACCTTGACCGTTACGGAAATTTAGAGAAATACATAGCGGCAAAAGCGAATATTTTTTTAAATCAAAAAGAGGATGATTTTGCGGTTCTCAATTACGATGATTGCCGAGTGCGAACAATAGCAAAAAAAATAAAGGCAAAGATTTTTTGGTTTTCTTTAAGGAAAAAGATTCAAGGGATTTTTTGGCAAAACGGCATTGGTTATATCAAACTTCCCGGAGAAGAAGAAAAAGAGATTCTTCGGACTACGGATGTGGCTCTTAAAGGGAAATTCAATTTGGCAAATACCTTAGCAGTTAGTTTAGTCGCTTATCTTTTTGGCTTAGGCAAGAAGGAGATAATTAAAGGGATTAGGAGTTTTCCGGGACTTCCCCACCGTCTGGAATTTGTCCGGAAGGTGGGGAGTGTTCAATTTATAAACAATTCTATGGCAACAAATCCCGCAGCTTTCGCCGCTTCCCTTTCGGTATTCCCCAAGCCGGTAATTCTTATCGCTGGGGGAAAGAATAAGGGGTTTTCTCTTACGGACTACGAGAGGCCGATGAAGGAATTCGCTAAGTATATAATTTTAATTGGGGAAGTCCAGCAGGCACTTTTTAATACTCTTTCCCCTTCCCTTCGGCAAAAGACATATTTAGCATCTTCTTTAAAAGAAGCGGTTAAGAAAGCCCTAAAAATCGCTCAGAAAAATGACATTGTCCTATTTTCTCCTGGTTTTGCCAGTTTTGATATGTTTAAAGATTTCGTTGATCGTGGGAACTCTTTTAAAAGAATTGTGCGGTCTTTATGAAGAAAAGGATTGACTTAATTTATCTGGAGACGGTTATTCTACTCTTATCTTTTGGCATTTTAGCAATCTATTCCACCACTTTTTATGAGAAATCTTTTTTCCCAAAAGCATTATCGACAAGTTATTTCGACCGAACATTGATGGGGGCGGGAATCGGTTTGGTGATTCTATTTTTATCTATGGTAATTAACCTTTCTTTTTATTACTCCAAATCCAAAATTTTGGGTATTATTCAATTACCAGTTGCCGGAAGTGTTTTTCTCTGGATTTTATTTTTCTCAGCCATTTTCTACAATGCCTTTCGGGTTCTAACCAATAAAGAGGAGGTAGCGAGGTCAATTGGGGGGCACTTTCAACCCCAGGAGTTTTTTAAGTACGCCCATCTTTTCCTTTTAGCCTATCTCGCCGAGAAAAAGATAAATGATTGGTGGTTGGTGCTTTTATCTCTTATTGGAACCATTGTCCTTTTTTCCCAAAAGGCGGTAGGAACCGCATTTATCTTTTTCTTATTTTGTGTTACCTTCTTTTTCTTCGTTTTAAGGTTAAAAACTATTCATATTTTTCTTTATACCCTATTCGTAGCCACTTTCATTTCTATCGGGATTTGGAAAATTCCTTACGCCCGAAAAAGATTCGAGGAATTTTGGATTCGAAAGAAAAAGAAAGTTGATTTAGCAAAGATAGACTGGCGAAATTTGGCACACCAAGATCATGCGCGCATTGCCATCGCTTCTGGTAAATTATTCGGACGCGGTTTAGGGCGCGGGTTACAGAAATTTGGGTTTTTAGCTTGGGTTCGTACCGATTTTATTTTTGCCAATATCTGTGAAGAGATGGGTTTTATTGGGGCCCTCGCTCTTCTCTTTCTGTTTTTTATTTTATTCTGGCGCGGTCTTTTGATTGCTAGTGCCTTTCATTTTGGTTTTGAATATATGGTGGCTAGCGGGATTTCCATCATCTTTTGTCTTTACTTTTTCGTCCACGTCTTTGTGAGTTTGGATATTATTCCGTGCACTGGTCAACCTCTTCCTTTCGTTTCTTATGGTGGTTCGGCTCTCGCTTCTAACCTTTGGGCGGTAGGAACTGTATTAAACATTTCTCACAGCCGAAAGAATTGAAAGGTTAGAAATATGAGAAAGGTTTTGGAGAAAGAGATCGCCATCATAATAGCCGGAACCGGAGGACATATCTTTCCGGGAATTGCTTTGGCCGAGGAAATTAGAGAGAAAGGGAGAAAGGTTTTTCTTTTAGGGAGAAAAAGAGGAATGGAGGAAAAGATAGCGGAGGAAGTGGGTCTTGATTTTCTCGGATATCCTTTTTTTAAGAGTTTATTTTCTTTCGGATTTTTCCAGAGCATAGTCCACTGTCTATTCCTTTTATGGCGAAGGAAACCTTGGGTAATAATCAACTGTGGTAGTTATGCCTCCTTACCTCCGCTCCTGGCCGGTATTATCTTGGGATTACCAATTTACATTTTAGAACAGAATAGAATCCCCGGCCGGATGACGAAGGTTTTTGCTCCCTTTGCCCGGTGGGTCTTTTTTGGCTTTCCCCCACAGGGGATGACTAAAGATAAGGTGATCTGGACAGGAAATCCCATCCGAAAGCGAATAAAGAAAATTAAGGAAAGAAAGGAGGAGTATATTTTAGTCTTAGGTGGTAGTCAGGGTGCTCGCTCCCTTTCCTTATTTTTGAAAAATTTAGCGAGAGACTTTCCCGATGAGCAATTCTTAATTCAGGTGCGGGAAGAAGATTTGGAGAAATTAACAGAAGAGGCACCGGGAAATTGCTCCTTTTTTATATTTACATCGGAGATCGAAAGAATCCTTTCCCGGGCGAAACTGGTTGTTAGTCGAGCAGGTGGCTCAACAGTTTCCGAAATTCTCTACCTTGGTTTACCAGCTGTTTTGATTCCTTATCCCTACGCCACTCAAAACCACCAGGAAGCGAATGCCCTTTTCTGTGTGGGGAGAGGGTGCGCCTTGATGATTCGAGAAAGCGAGTTTCTTAAAAATTGGGAAAAAGTGAAAAAGGTTTTTCAATCCCTCCTTAGGGATGACGAAAAAAGAAAAGAAATGGGAAAAAGGGCAAAGGAATTAAGTAGAGATGGCACAAAGATAATTTTAGAGAGATTAAAAATTGGGGGGTAATATGAAAGAGATAACTTTTAGGAATATCAACATCATTTGGAAAAAGTTACAACCCGGGGATTACTTTAAATACTCACCAGAATTTCCCTGGCCGGATGTTGAGTCCGCGGCTCGCCGTTTTGATTTGGAAGTGAAAAAGGCAGGAGGATTTATTGGGATTGTAATTAAAAGGGTGCCTAAAAAGAAAAGAGACGCGAGGGTTCAATGCTTTCCCGGATAAGAAGGTTTCATTTTACCGGTATCGGTGGAACGGGGATGTCGGGTTTAGCTTTGGTGCTCAAAAACTCGGGTTTTGAAGTGACCGGATCTGATTTACAGCGGAGCGAGGTTACAAGTAGATTGGAAAAGGAAGGGATAAAGATTTTTTATGACCATAAAGAGGAGAATATCGGTAATTGTCAAGTTTTGGTCTATTCCTCCGCCTGTCCCCCCGATAATCCCGAAATCGTCGCTGCTCGTCGGTTGGGTCGGATTGTTCTGCGGAGAGCGGAGATGCTTCAGGAGCTTTTGCGGATGCGGTTTTCCATTGTCGTTGCCGGAAGTCACGGCAAGACCACGGTCAGTTCTTTAATTGCTTTTATTTTAGAAAAAGGTGGGTTTGACCCAACTTTAATTATTGGCGGTCGGATAAAGGGATGGGAAAGCGGAGGAAAGTTAGGGAAATCGCAGTTATTAGTTTGTGAGGCAGACGAGTCCGATAAATCATTTCTCTTCTTAACTCCACACATTGCGTGTGTCACCAACGTCGACCGGGAGCATCTTGATTTTTATGGCTATTCTTTTCGGGCACTCCGCAATGCTTTTCTCTCTTTTCTTCTTTCGGTGCCCCTTATTGATGGGATTTGTGTCCTATGCAATGAAGATCCGGTGACGAAAGCGTTAGCGAAGGTGGTGAAGAGGCAAGTTCTTTTGTATGGTTTAGAAAAGCCCCCAAAGAGGAGAAGAAAGGGTATTGAAGAAAGAGAAAGTTATCTCTGGACACAGAATTTGAAGATTTTTCCTTTTGGGAGCGAATACGAAGTGGTAAAGGATGAGGAGGTCATTGGGAAGGTAGAGGTTTCCCTTCCCGGGATTCATAATGTGTTAAACTCTCTAGCGGCCTGCGGTATCGCTCTCCTTTTGGATGTTCCATTTTCTGTCATTCAAGAAGGTTTAAAAAATTTTTCCGGAGTAGAAAGGCGCCTGGAGTTTAAGGGGGAGAAGAAGGGAATAAAGGTTTACGACGATTATGCTCATCACCCAACCGAAATTAAGGCGACCCTTAATGCTTTACGGAACCTTCATCCGAAAGAGAGGATAATTGCCATATTTCAGCCTCATCGGTATACTCGAACTTCTTATCTTTATGAAGATTTTGGACGAGCATTCCCTCTGGCTGATCTTTTAATCATTACAGAGATTTATCCCGCATCAGAAAAACCAATTCCTGGCGTCTCGGCAGAATTGATCTACGAAGTGGCGAAAAAAGAAAAAGGGGAGAATGTGTTTTTCGTTCCGGATAAAGACCAGATTTCTTCTTTCCTTTTGCCTTTATTAAAAGAAGGGGATTTAATCATCACACTGGGGGCGGGAAATATATGGCAGGTAGGATTAGAGATATTAAAACGGTTGGCGAAAGATTTGGAATAAGGGTAAAAGAGTTTTATCCCTTAGCAGAGTTAACGACGGTTCGAATCGGTGGCCAGGCAAGATTTTTTGCCCTGGTGGAAGAGGAAACCGCTTTGAGGAAATTATTAAAGGAGTTATTAAAGAGAGAAGTAAGATATTTCATCATTGGGAATGGTTCAAAGGTTCTCTTTTCAGAAAATATATTTCCCGGATTGGTGATCAAATTGGGAAAAGGCTTTTCTTACATCGCTCCTCTTAAAGAGGATGAGACTTCTTTGGAGGTGGGAGGAGCCACTCCGTTGGGGAAGATTGTTCAATATTGTTTAGAAAAAGGGTTGACGGGAACGGAATTTCTCTTTGGCATTCCTGGGACAGTAGGGGGCGCGATTGTCAATAATGCTGGGGCATTCGGTTCATCTTTTTCCGAAATCTTACAAAGAGTGCGAATCGTGACGGATGACGGAGAGGTGGCAGAAAAAGAGAAAGAAAAAATTCATTTCGGCTATCGGGAATCCCAAATTAATCCGCCTTTTGGCTCTTTTTTCTACCGAAAGAAAATTAATGGGGTGGTGACAGCAGCAATTATCAAGTTGAAAAAAGGTGAGAAAAATTTTATAAAGAAGAAAATAGAGGACTTCACTACTTACCGGCAGAGTACCCAACCGAAAGGTTTATCTTTTGGCTGTTGTTTCAAAAATCCCCCTGGTTTTTCTGCAGGCCAGTTGATTGATATGGCGGGCTTAAAAGGATTTCGGATTGGAGGTGCTCATATTGCTAAAAAGCACGCGAACTTTTTTCTCAATGATGGTTCGGCAACTTTTAGCGATTTTTATCAACTGATAGAGCTTGTTAAATTCTATGTGGAAAGAAGTAGTGGTCTCATTTTGGAGGAAGAGGTGAGAATTGTTTATTAAGAAGGAGGTCCTATGGTAAAAGGAAAACGGGTTGGAGTAATTGATATCGGCTTTACTAAGATAAAGACACTCATCGCAGAAGAAGAGATTCCTGGTAAAATCCGAATTATTGGGTGGGCAGAAGAGAAACCAGAAGGCTTTAAGAATGGCATAATCACCAGTCTTGATAAAGCCCTCTCCACTCTTCGCTCCTGCTTAGAAAAGACAGAAAGGGAAGGGGTGAGATTTAAAAAACTTCCGGTTTATGTTGGAATTCAAGGTAATTATCTGAAATATACCCGAACCCATGCGGATATTCGGCGGAAAAAACCTCAGGAGGTTGTTTCCGAAAAAGAGATTCGGCAGGTGAAGAAAGAGGCACATAGTATGAGGCCGTCGCCCGATGAATGTTTTCTTCATCTGATTCCCTTGTCTTATTCTCTGGATGGTATGAAGGGGATTCAAAACCCAAAAGATTTTCGGGATTGTCACCGGTTGGAGGTGGAGGGGCTACTTATCCAGTGCAAATCGCTGGTTTTATCCAATTTAGAGCAGTTGCTGGATAAATTAGAAATTAGAGACGGACGGTTTGTTTTCCAACCCTTGGCGGTAGGGAGTACAATTGGAGAATCAGAGGATCGGGAGTTAGGCTTTGCTCTGATTGACCTCGGAGGTTGGACGGTGATAAGTATTTATAAGGATGGCGAATTGCAGCACTTTGCAGTGGTGGAAATTGGTGGGGAACAATTGACTAATGATTTAAGCGCTGGTTTGCAAGTGAAAAGAGATTTGGCGAATGAGATTAAGGAAAAATTTGGAGCGACAAAGGCTTTTCTCAGCGATAAAGAAGAGACGATTCCTTTACCGTTAATCTCCTCGGAGGAGAAGTATTGTCCCCGGCGGATTGTGGCCGAAATAATGGAGGCACGTTTAGAGGAGATATTTCTTGCCTGCCGGCAAGAAATTGACAATTCCGGCTACGCCCACCGTCTGCTCTCGGGTGCTATTCTCATCGGTGGTGGGGCGAATATCCCGGGGATTGAAGTTTTTGCCTCGCATCTTTTAGGACTTCCGGCCCGGATCGGCACTCCTGATTGGATGAGTGAGGAGTATAGAAAGCCAGATTTTGTTACCCCCCTGGGGTTAACAAAATTTGCCTTTGCCCATCTTGATAAGAAATATTCGTTAGTTGAGGAGGAGGATATGATAACAAAGTTTAGAAGTATTTTTAATCGAATTTTTCACATCGCGGAAGAAGAATGAGAAAAGGAGGAACAATGGGTTCCGAAATAAAAAAACCAGAGATAAAAATTGGAGTATTTGGTTTAGGAAGTGGTGGTGGTAATATTATTAACCACATGATTGAGGAAGGGATAAAAGGGGTTGAGTTCTATGCGATAAATACCGACCGACAGATGCTCAACTTCTCCTTGGCGCCGAATAAAATTCAAATCGGCACCTCTCTCACGGGGGGCTTTGGTTCGGGTGATGATCCAGAAATTGGTCGGAAGGCGTGTCTAGAGTCAGAGGAGGTACTGAGGGATATCGCCACAGGAGTGGATTTGGCTTTTCTCGTCGCGTGTTTAGGTGGGGGAACAGGGAGTGGTGCCTCTTCTTTTCTGGCTAAAATTTTAAAAGAAGCGGGTGCTCTCGTAGTGGCGATTGTGACAAAACCTTTTCGTTACGAAGGAGAATTTCGGATGCGGCGGGCACTAAAAGCCTTGGCGGAACTACGTTCCCACATTGACGCCCGAATGGTCTTAGCAAATGACCAGATCATTGAGCATTACGGGAATAGATTTTTCGGCGACGCCTTCCGCAGTATTAATAGTCTAATTACCGAAGCGGTAAAGGGAGTAATTGATATGCTCAATACCCCTCAGATTATCAATATTGACTTCGCTGACTTCCGTTCGGTTATGGCGGAGAAAGGTTTAAGTGCGATGAGTGTGGGTATCGGGATGGGTGAAAATCGGGCAAGGTTGGCAGCAGAGAATGTATTAAATTCACCTTTTTTGGATACCGCCGATCTGCGCGGCTGTAAAAAAGTACTGATTAATGTGACCGGTGATGAAAAATTGACGATGCGTGAGGTGCAGGTTGCCTGTAATACCATTACCGAGT
This sequence comes from candidate division WOR-3 bacterium, assembly GCA_039801905.1. Classification (NCBI taxonomy): domain Bacteria; kingdom Pseudomonadati; phylum Caldifarciminota; species Caldifarciminota bacterium. Next base: position 23,542 of record JBDRVQ010000023.1, read on the forward strand.
GTCTCTCCCCAAAGACTTTAATTCGGTGTGGCTACGGTAAGGATAAGAATCTAAAAGATAAGATGAAGATCACCATGGTGGCAAGTGGGATGGAGGAGAAATTAGATAACTACCTGGATATTGACGGGATAATAAAAGATTTAGAAAACGTGATGCCCGTGCGGCGCAACGGCAAAATTGATTTAGAAAATCGGGAGATTCCGGCTTTTTTACGTCTAAGAGCGAAAGTAGATTAAAAGAGATTTAGGATACCCTAAGATATCTATTGCCCGGGAGTTGTTTAACAATTCCTCGCATTTCTAAAATAAAAAGTTGGGTTAAAACTTCTTGGACCGGTCTTTCCAACTTTTCTACAATTTCATCAACATAAAGGGGTGCCTCCGAGAGGAGTTCGGTAAGTTTCTTTTCTTCTTCAGAGAGTTCCAATTCCTCTTTCTCTCTTTCCCGAGGCAAAATTTTTAAACTTTCTAGAATGTCTTGAACGGAAGTTACGGGCGTGGCACCCTCCTTGAGGAGGTTGTTCGTTCCAGCCGATTTGGGAGAGGTGATTGGTCCGGGAGGGACAAAGACGGTCTTTCCCTGTTCCGCTGCCCACCACGCAGTAATTAAAACGCCGCTTCTTGCCGGGGCTTCTACGGCAAGGACCGCTAGAGCAAGTCCGGAGATGATTCGGTTGCGCCGGGGAAAGTTAAAACGGTCGGGTGGGGTCGCGATATTAAATTCGGTAATAATCGCCCCTCTTTCTACGATCCTTTCTCGGAGATTTTGATTCTCCGGCGGATAGGGAATGTCAATCCCGCACCCGAGAACGGCGAGTGTCCGGCCGGCGGTTAAGGCGGTTCTATGGGCTAAGGTATCAATACCCCGAGCTAAACCACTAATTATCGTCAACCCATTTTTTGCTAATTCAAAGGTAAATTTCTCAGTGACCTGCCGACCGTATTCAGAAGGATTTCTTGTGCCAACGATGGCGATACTCTTTTCATCTTCCTTTCTTATTTCTCCTTGGATAAATAAAATCGGAGGGTAGAATTTTATGTTCAAAAGATTTTGGGGATAATCTTTATCCAAAAAAGAAACGATTTTTACTCTTAATTCGGTAGCCTTCTTAATCTTCTCCCGGCAATTTTTTATGGGAAATTTTATTATCTGTTCGGCAATTTCTTCGTCCATCCCCTCAATTGTTAAAAGCTCCTCCTTTTTTGCCTTAAAGATTTTCTCCGGATCTCGGAAATGGGTAAGGAGGTTTTTTATCTTACGCGGGGTAATCTTGGGCACATCAAGAAGGGCGATATGGAAAGGATTAAAATGGGGATTAACCACTTTTAATTAGGTTCATTAAATTGTGGCGCAGATTTTCTGTGCCTTCTCCTTTTAAGGCGGAGACAAAAAAAGCAGGATGAGGAAGGGGAGGAAGGGAAACTTCCTTTTGGGGGAGAAGGTCAATCTTATTAAAGACGATAACTTGTTTCTTATTTAAGATCTCTGGGTTATAATTCTTAATTTCTTCCCTTAATGTTTCAAAATCGGCAATTGGGTGAGGGGAGGTGATATCAATTAGGTAGAGGATAAGTTTAGTTCTTTCAATATGGCGCAAGAAACGGAGCCCAATTCCTTTCCCTTTGTGGGCATCTTTAATTATCCCCGGCAGGTCGGCAACCGTAATTACCATCTCCTCATTTCTTAATATCCCTAAATTTGGGGTGAGGGTGGTAAAGGGGTAAGGGGCAATTTTGGGTTCGGCTTTCGTCAAACGAGAGAGGAGGGTGGATTTCCCAGCATTAGGGAAGCCAACGATACCGATGTCGGCGATTAGGCGGAGGACAATTTTTAATTGCTTCTTCTCTCCCTCCTTACCTTTCTCTCTTATTCTCGGGGCTTGGTTGGTTGGACTTTTGAAATGGGTATTACCCCGCCCGCCTCTTCCTCCTTTGGCGACGAGGATGGTTTCTTTATCTTTTAAGATTGAGCCGAGATAATCTCCAGTTAAGAAATCGTAAATATCACTTCCCAGGGGCACAGGGATATAAAGGTCTTTCCCCTTTTTCCCGTGGCGATTTTTCCCTTTGCCGTGTTCCCCTCTTCCTGCTCTATATTCCCTACGATAAGTTAAATCCGCTAAAGTCTGGAGATTGGCTCTTCCCACTAAATAGCAAGAACCTCCGTCCCCACCGTCGCCACCATCCGGTCCTCCTTTGGGAATGAACCTCTCCCGGCGAAAGGAGATACAACCATCGCCACCATCGCCCGCTTTTACGGTGATTATCGCCTCGTCAACGAATTTCATCCGAAAATATTGAGTCTCTTTTTAGCGACCCATTTTTTTGCGCAGCGCTTCGGCAACTACCTCGGGAACGAAATTTTTCACACATCCCCCCAAAGAGGCGATTTCTTTCACTAAACTGGCGGAAAGGAAGATGAACTCTTGGGAGGGGAGGAGGAAGATTGTCTCAATATCCGGAGCAATTTTTCGATTGGTTAGTGCCATTTGGAATTCGTAGTCAAAATCCGCTACTGCTCTTATTCCACGGATTATCGCCTGGGCCTTCTTTTCTCGGACAAAATCAACCAGAAGTCCGGTAAAAGGGTAGACTTCCAGATTTTTCAAGTCTTTTGTCACTTCTTTCACCAGGGTGACTCTCTCTTCCAGGGAGAAGAGCAGTTTCTTTTCTTCCCTTTTTGCCACTCCGACAATGACGGTGTCAAATAACTGGAGGGCTCTTTTAATAATATCAAGGTGCCCATTAGTGATTGGGTCAAAACTTCCCGGATAAACTACCCTCTTCATCTTCGCTCCTTTGGAGAAAGGTTATTTTTGTTTCTCCATAAACTTTACTTTTTACCACTCTTAAATCTTTTGGCAGATTAATCTCTTCCTTTTTATGATGTTCGGCAACGATTATGCCGTTATTCCCTAATAAATCAAAACGGACAAGTTCACCAATCACCTTTTCCACCATCCCTTTGCCGTAGGGCGGATCTAAAAAGATGAGATTAAATTTTTCCCCTTTCAAGTTAGGGATGGCTTTAAAGACATCCTTTCTCATGGGGTAGCAAAATTTTAATCCTTTAATGTTTTCTAAGAGGTAAGAGAAATTCTTCTTATCGCTTTCTACAAAATAGACTTCGCGGGCACCCCGCGAGAGGGCTTCAATTCCCATTGCCCCAGGACCAGAGAAGAGGTCTAACACCTTACTCCCTTTTATCCTTTCTCCTAAGGAAGAAAAGATAGCTAATTTTACTATCCTTTCGGTAGGTCGGATTTTCCCTTTTGGATATTTTAGTCTCTTCCCTTTCAGTTCGCCGCCGGTAACAAACATTTTAATAGGATAAGAGAAGAAGGGGATAAGTCAATATCTTTACTCGGAACTCAAAAGAAAATATTAGGGTTTTAGAAGAAGTAATCTAATATTTTGTATATGAGAAAGACGAAAAAGATAATCCCGGGAAATGGCAGGATAAGAAAAAAAGTCCGCCAACCGAAATGTTGGACAAGAAGGGAAAGAATACTTACAAGCCAGATAATGATAGGGAACCAACCGGCGATGAGGATCAATACCGTCCATTTGCCTAAGAGGTTGGTGAAAAGTAAAACAATAGTGATGACCGCTAGAACAATAACGTAAAGAGAAAAAAGAAAAAATGAGGTCAGCACATTTTTATCCGCGCTCTCCTTTTTCCGACTTTTTAATAAAGGGAGTTAAAAGGTCAATAGGTACGGGAAAGATTATGGTTGAATTCTTTTCAGTGGCGATTTCGGTTAGCGTCTGGAGAAACCGAAGTTGAATCGCTTGGGGGATTTGGGAAAGGGTCATTGCCGCTTCCTTTAGTTTTTCCGCTGCCTGATACTCGCCATCGGCATGGATGATCTTGGCTCTCCTCTCCCTTTCCGCCTCCGCCTGGCGGGCGATCGCCCTTCGCATCTCGTCGGGAATATCAACATGCTTTATCTCAACCATTGAAACTTTAACTCCCCAAGGGTCAGTTTGCTTATCAATAATCTGCTGGAGGCGTTGGTTGATTAATTCTCTTTTGGTTAAGAGGTCATCGAGTTCGTATTCACCCAGGACACTTCTTAAAGTAGTCTGGGAAATTTGGGAGGTGGCGTAAAGATAATCTTCTACTTCAATCACCGCCTTTTCCGGGTTGAAGGGACGAAAGTAGGCGACCGCATTTACTTTGACGGAGATATTATCCCGGGTGATCACATCCTGAGGCGGCACATCCATTGTCACGGTTCTTAAACTGACCTTCACCATCCGGTCAATGAAGGGTATTAAGATAATGAGCCCCGGTCCTTTCACACCAACAAAACGTCCCAGGCGGAAGATTACCCCCCTTTCGTATTCCCGGAGGATTTTTATCATTGAGGAAAGGATGATAATAACAATGATGATTAAAAATATCGTGGAGTAGTACATAATACCCTCCTTAAAAACGAAAAGATACCAACCGGTATTTTAATCGGGGATAAAATCACTCCCTTCCGGTTGGTCTTTCAATATTTCCAAAGCGGTGGCGAGTTCTTTCTTTATTAAGGAGATTATATCCCTCATTTCCCAGTTTCCCATTCTCTCCCGTCTTTTTATCGTTTGCAACCTCTTCTTCGCCCCCGCCACCGAATAACCTTCTTTTTTGATCAAAAACTTTATCCAATCAAACTCTTCAAACCCTTTGCTATCAAAGAAAGAAGATTTCTGGTTCTTTTTTATCGGTCTTACGGCAAACTGCTTTTCCCAATAGGATATGGTATGGTAAGGGACTTTCAACTCCTGGGCAATCTCTTTTAAGGTATAAATCTTCCTTTTGGGTTCCATTTCATTCCTCCTTTAAGTCCCGGGAGAGTAAAGACCTTAAACTCATTTCCGGGTCATTTCCCAGGTAAAGGATCTTATAAATCTCCTCCATTATCGGCAACTCTAAATTCTTCTTTTTCGCAAGTTGGTAGGCACTGGCGCAGGTATCAATCCCTTCAATCACTCCTCCCATATCTTTCCTAATTTCGGTAATAGTTTTACCTCTACCGATTTCTAAACCCAATTGGTAATTTCGGGAGTGAGGGGAAAAACTGGTGAGGATTAAATCACCAACTCCAGAAAGACCAAAGATGGTTTCGGCCCGAGCGCCATAAGATTGGGCAAGTTTAGCCATCTCTTTTAAGCCCCGGGTGAGCAGGGCAGATTTAGCATTAATTCCCCAACCCTTGCTATCAACAATTCCGGAGGCGATGGCGAAGACATTTTTAAGGGCACCACCAAATTCCACTCCGAGTTTATCCTTTGAGAGATAGACCCGGAGATTTTCGTTGGCAAGGAATTTCTGCATCTCTTTACCCAAGGAGATATCCTCAGTTGCCAAAATCAAAGCTGAAGGTTTTCCTTGGCTGATCTCATAGGGGATGCCGGGACCAGCGAGGATGAGAAGGCGATTTTGGGGTAGATAATCACTGATGATTTGGGAGGGTAATTTCAAGGTCTTCTGCTCAATACCTTTAATGGTGGAGATTAAAATCGCTTCTTTGGGGATCAGTTGGTAATTTTTCTCTAAGACTTCCCGCAGAGCGGAACAGGGGAGAGCGAAGAAGATGATAGGAAAATTCTTTAGGTGAGAAAGGGGGGAAGTAGTAAATTGGATATTTTCGGGGAAGGAAATCTCTTCTGGAAGTTCCTTAGATTTTTCACCCTTTTCCTTTTTTCCCTCCCAGAGGATAATCTTTTCTGCCTTCGGGGCAAGAAGGAGCGAGAGGCTCTGAGCCCATCTTCCGGCTCCTAAGAAGAGGAGGGAAGGTTTTAGAAATTCCAATTTCTTTTCGCGCCTCTTTCCAAAATGGGTCTTGGGCTCGGAATGCTGCCAGAGTCTTTTGAGATTTGGAATGTGGCTTAAGACGACGAGGAGGGCGATGAGGATAAAAACTAACCTTTCCGAAAGGGGGAGTGAGAAAAAGAAAGAAGAGAGAATTAAAATAAAAATGAAGATGAGGGAGGAAAGGGAGGCATAGGAGAAAAGGATAAAAGAGATAATCCAAGAAATGGCACCGATAAGGAAAATCTTTGGCTCGAGCGCGCAAACAACACCCAAAGAGGTGGCAACCCCTTTCCCTCCCCGAAAGCCTAAGAAAGGGGTGAAGAGATGGCCTAAAACAGAACCCAATCCGACATAAAGGGGAAGAAGTTCCAGTCTCGGTGCCAAAAGTGTGGGTAAGAAGCCTTTAGCGAAGTCCAGAAGGAAGACGGGTAAAGCAAAAATAACCCCCAAATTTCGGGCAACATTAGTGAAACCGATATTTTTACTTCCGTAAAGGCGGATATCAATTCCTCGGAGGAGGGGCAGAAGATAACCGAAGGGGATACTACCCAATAGATAGCCAAAGAAGAGGGAGATAAGGAAAGTTGCGAAGGGGCTATCAATGCTCCCTTGCGGGAAGAGTAACATTTCAATCATCTTCCCCGAAAAGCCTTTTTAAGAAGAGGCGGAGGACTAAAAAGAATGCCTGGTAGATTATCCTCTTTGACATCTTGGAAGTCCCCGCCCTCCTTTCAACAAAGATAATGGGAATTTCCTTTACCTTAAAGCCCTTCCGCCAGATGTAGTAGTCAATCTCAATCTGGAAGCCGTAGCCATCCGATTTTATTTGGTCTAGGTTAATTCCAGCCAATGCCTCCCTTTTGTAAGCCTTAAAGCCGGCGGTGAGGTCGTGGATTGGGCAACCGGTAAACTTTCGGGCGTAGAGGTTAGCAAAGAAACTTAATAAAAGTCTTTTCATTGGCCAATTAACTACTGAGACACCTTGGCAATAGCGGGAGCCAATCACTAAGTCCGCATCTTTAAGTTCTTCAATCAACCGGGGTAAGTCTTCAGGAGAGTGGGAGAAGTCCGCATCCATTTCCACGGCATAATCGTAATTTCTTTCCAAGGCGTATTTGAAACCTAAGATATAAGCAGTTCCCAATCCCAATTTCTTTGGCCGTTGGATCAAATGGATTCGGGGATTATCTCTTCTCATTCCTTCTACAATTTCCGCGGTGCCGTCAGGAGAGGCATCATCAATTACTAAGACATCCAATTCCGGAGATTGGGCGAGGATCTTCGGGATGATCTCCGAGATATTTTCCGCTTCGTTATAAGTCGGAATGATTACCAATCCCTTCGGCATAAGGAATTATAGGGAATTTTTCTTAATTTGCAAGGGAATAGGTGCAGCCGTTAATAGTGACCCTGACCGCTTTGGGAGCCTACCTCTAAGAATAATAATTATGGTTGAGTAGAGATAAATCCCAGCGTTTGAAAAAATCCTTTTAATCAAATCCCTCCGGCGATAGAAAAGATAGGGGTGATACCTTGCTAAAGTGAACCTCTTACCATCTTCTAATTAAAATTGGCACTCGGTTGACAAGGATTGAAAATGGGAAGAGAGATAGAGGGAGAGGAGTGATTGGAGGGATGGCGAATATTTTTAAGATAGAACTTTTCGACTTTTGGTCTGGTCACAATCTCTTTAAGCAGGAGAATCGTCTCTTTGCGAGATATATTCAAATTATGTGGAAAATTGAAAGAGGAGTTATATTTGATTATAATAAAAGGCGGGTGCCACCAAAATCAGCACCCGCCAAATAAAAAGTATCCTTGACGAGATAGCGAGGAACGGAGCTAAGGAATCAATTGAGGAAGCCTTAAAATTGGAGCGGGATGAATTTTTAGCCCGAAAGAGGCACGAAAGGGTTCCCAAGGAGAAATTTCG
>JBDRVQ010000024.1 GCA_039801905.1 candidate division WOR-3 bacterium
GCTCCGCCTCATATCTTTCTACGGGATAGACCCTTACCCCTAAGGTCTTGGTTTGAGAAAAAATCTCATCAATCATCTCATCTCTCTTATCTTCTTTTGTCATAACGGAAATCTTTATCCCGGGGCGGTTCTTTTTACAATAGATTGGTGTGAAATAAATATCCAAAGCCCCTTTCTTTAATAATTTCTCCATTAGATAGCCCAAGATCTCGGGTGAGGTGTTGTCAACATTGGTCTCAATTAGAAAGATTTGCTTCGGTTTCTCTTCCAATTTGCCAACGATTGCCCTTAAAAGATTAGGCTCTTTGAGGTCAAAGGTACCGGTGCCGTAACCAATCCTTTCTATTTTCATTAAAGGTAAAGGGCAAAATTTTTTGACTAATGATTTTATAAGTAAAGCACCGGTTGGGGTGGTTATCTCAAAGTCAATATCCTTCTCGTAGACCGGGATGCCTTTTAAGATTTTTAAGGTGACCGGTGCCTTTATCTTCCCCAAAGGGACAAAAGAGGCATAAATCTCTCTTATTTCTAAGAGGTTAAGTGCCAAAAGGCAACCGACAATATCTAAGAGGGTATCGTATTCTCCCAATTCGTGGAGGTGAGTCGTCTTTGTTCTGTGTACCTTCGCTTCCGCTTTTAAAAGGAGGGAGAAAATTTCTTTTGCCTTATCTTTTATCTCTGACTTTAATTTTGCCCTTTCCAGTATCCGGAAAAAATCTTCTGGTTTTTTCACCCTCTTTTCCGCGTTTCTAATAATTAAGGATAAGGCTTTAATATGTCCCCTGGGAACCCATCTCTTCTTGACCAGAATCCCCAGTCCTAACTTCCTAATCTCTCTTTCCCATTTTTCAAAAGGAATACCCAAGGAAAGGAGAGAGGAAAGGAGCATATCCCCGGAAACACCGGAGATTAAATCAAGGTAGAGGATCCGCATTTTTATTTAGAACTGAGAATGAGGTGGGCAAGGTAAGCGGCGCCAAAGCCATTATCAATATTCACCACCCCAATCCCTGGTGAACAAGAAGCAAGCATCGCCAAAAGGGCGGAAAGCCCTTGGAAGTTTGCTCCGTAACCATAAGAGGTGGGAACGGCAATCACCGGTTTACTAACAAGACCTGAGACGACACTGGCTAATGCCCCTTCCATACCAGCAATGACGATTATTACCCTTCCCTTCCTAATCTCTTTTAAGTGGGAGAAAGTCCGATGAATACCCGCCACCCCCACATCATAGATTCTTTTTACCGGATAGCCCAGTAGTTCTAAAAAGACCGCAGCTTCTTCTGCCACTGGGATATCCGAAGTACCGGCGGTGATGATGGGAATTGGCTTTTCCTTCTTTTTCCTTTTCGGAAACTTTCCCAAGGCAAAGATTTTGGCGGAAGGAAAATATCTACCCCCAAATTTTCTTACCAAATCTTCTCCCAAATCGGAAGGGAGTCGGGTAATAAGGCAATCCTCTCCTATCTCTTTCAACTTTGCCACAATTCCCAAAATCTCTTCCTTTCTTTTCCCTTCTCCATAAATCACCTCTCCCAAATCCCGGCGCAAGGGACGATGGGTATCAATTTTGGCATAACCAAGTTCTAAGAAGGGGAGGACTTTTAATCTCTCCATCCCTTCTTTAATTGTCATCTCGCCTTTTTTAATCCGCAAGAGGATCTCTCTTAACTTCTTTTCCATTGTAAACCCATTGGTCGGTAGCCTTCTAAGTCTAAGGTGATATAACGATAGCCTAAGTGCTTCATCTTCTTAACAATCTCCTTCCTCTTTCTTATCACCTTTCCCCAATCCTTTACCAATTCAATCCTCGCCACTTCCCCTTGGGAACGCAACCGGAAAGAGGATAGTCCTAATTTTCGCAAAACCTCTTCCCCTTTTTCCACTCGGGCTAACTCCTCTTCCGTTATCTTATGAAGGAAAGGTAGTCGGGAGGCAAGGCAGGATTGGGAAGGTTTTTGGTAGTTGGGCAGAAAGAAACCTTTCGCTAAGGCGCGTATCTCCTCTTTTTCCATTCGGGCAAGAAAGAAAGGGCTTTTGATCTTCATTTCCTTTAAGGCTTTTTGGCCCGGCCGATAGTCGGAAGCATCGGAGAAGTTTGTTCCTTCAATTATTACTGCATCCCGAAAGTGGGTTTCTTTCATCACTGCTCGGAGGAGACGGTAGGCTTCCCTTTTGCAAAAATAGCATCTATTCGGATGGTTATTTTGAAAACCCTTCTCTTTTAACTCTTCGGTAAAAATAAAGAGGTGTTTCGGTCTTAATAAACTTAAAATCTTTTTTACCTCTTTCAGTTCGTAAAGGGAATAAGTTGGGGAAACAAAAGTGACCGAAAGGACATTTTCTTTGCCTAAGGTTTTAAGGGCAAGTTTCAAAAGTAGAGTAGAATCAACGCCACCGGAGAGGGCGCAAACAACCCGCTTGTATCCCTTTAAGATTTCTGTGAGTATTTTTAACTTTTCTTTTAGGGAAGGCATTCTCTTAATCCCCAAGAGTTTGCCAGTCGGTACTAGTTAGAATAGGTATCTTTTGATGACTTCGGCGGCTTTTAATAAATCCTTCTTTTTTAAGTCTCCCATATGGCCAACCCGAATCAATTTTCCCTTTAATTCCCTCTGGCCATTGGCGAAAAGCATTTTGTAGCGTTCTTTTATTTCCCGAATAATTTTTGTGCTATCCTTCCCTTCGGGCATTTTAATCACAGTTAAGGCATTAGATGGGTTGTCGGGTAAGTATTCCACGTTACCCATTGCCCGCCGGAAAGTTTCTGCCCGTTGTTTATGTTTCTCCCATAACCTCTTCACGCCTAAGGATAAGATTTTTTTTAAGGAAATCCGCAAGGCGTAAAGGGTGAGAATCGCCGGGGTGTAAGGGGTTTGGAGGTCATTGAGGAATTTATCGTAAATCCGAAAATCAAAATAATACCGCGGGCTTTTCGCCTTTGTTACGGCTTCCCAGGCTCGTTCTCCTACCGCCACGAAGGAGAGACCGGGTGGGGAAGCCAATGCCTTCTGGGAAGCACCGCAGAAGACATCAACCTGCCACTTGTCCATATAAAACTTATCCGCTCCCAAACCACAGATCCCATCAACTACTAAGAGCCGATCTTCCGCCCGGCAGATTTTACCAATCTCTTCAATTTGGGAGAGCATGCCGGTTGAGGTTTCTGTTAGAGTGGTAAAGACAAATTTTGCCTGGTCGCTTGTTCTTAATCTCCGCACAATCTCTTCCAAGGGTGGTGATTGACCATAAGGATAAGCGATTTCGTCAACATAAACCCCATAGCGCCAAAGCAATTCCTTCCACCGTGACCCAAAAACCCCATAGCTGATTACTAATGCCCGCTCGTTTTTTGAGACCAAATTCTGGACAGAAGCCTCCATCGCTCCGGTACCCGAGGCGGTGAGGATAAAGATCTTCCCTTTTGTGAAGATGAGTCTTTTCAGGTCTCGGATCACTTCGGCAAAGATCTCTGAAAAAATCCTTTCCCGATGGTAGAGTAGAGGCTCGTTTAATTCTTTCCTTACTTCTTTTTCTATTTCCACGGGACCCGGCGTGAATAAAGTGTAAGGTTTTTTCATAATCTTACCTCTTTTTCCCAAGGAGATTTTTGGTCCGCCTCAAAGCACAATACTCCCCGCACATTGTGCAGACACCAGTCTCTTTTATTTTCCGGCGGTAAAAAATCTCCTTTGCCCTTTTAGGGTCAAGACAAATTTCAACCATCTTTTCAAAATTGAGATTTGCCCGATAGGTTGAAATTTGATTGTCCCAATCCTTAGCCTTCTTTATCCCTTTGGCGATATCCGCAGCGTGCGCGGCGATCCGGGCTGCAATCACTCCTTCCCGGACCTCTTCCACAGTCGGTAATCCCAGATGTTCGGCCGGTGTCACATAACAGAGAAAGTCCGCACCACAAGCTCCGGCGATTGCCCCCCCGATAGCGGAGGTGATATGGTCATAACCACAAGCAACATCGGTCACCAAAGGACCCAAGACATAAAAAGGCGCCTCATCACAAATCACTTTCTCCAGTAGGACATTGAAGGGAATTTCTTGAATTGGGATGTGCCCCGGTCCTTCTACTAAACAGTCCACCCCTTTCTCCCAGCAGTAGGCGACCAAGTCCCCTAAAACCAAAAGTTCTAAAATCTGGGGCTCGTCAGTGGCATCGGCAATGGAACCTGGTCTTAAACCATCCCCTAAGGAAAGGCAGACGCCATAATCTTTCGCCATCGCCACAATCTCCGGGAAGTATTCGTAAAGGGGATTTTCCCGATTTTGGTAATGCATCCATTCTAATACCAGCGCCCCACCCCGCGAGACAATTCCCGTGAGCCTCTTTTTCCGATAAAGGATTTCGGCATTCTTTCTATTAATACCACAGTGGACCGTGGCAAAATCAACCCCATCTCGGAAATGTTTCTCAAAGACCGCTAAAATCTCTTTTGGGGTTAGTTCCACAAAAGACTTTCTCCTCTTTTTTGCCTCATAAAATGCCTGGTAGATTGGCACCGTACCCACCGGCACCGATGATTCCGTTAAAATCGCTCTTCTGATCTCATCAATATCCCCTCCGGTTGATAAGTCCATTACGGTATCAGTCCCAGCGGCAATCGCCACTTTCAACTTTTTCAATTCCTCCTTTAGGGAGGAGGCCTCAGGAGAAGTTCCGATGTTAGTATTCACCCGGGTGGGCAGACCTTTTCCCACCAAAACCGGTTTTATCTTTCTCCTTTTGCTTTTTAAGGAACAAACTTTTCTCTTCATAAAATTTCGGAAAGGGTCAAAGTGACTTCCTTGTCTTTTATTCGGACAAAGATGGTCTCGTGAAAGATATCCACATTTATCACTTCCCCTTCCCCCCACCTTGTTTTGACAATGGAACCTAAAGCCGGATATTTCGCTAACGCCTCTTGATAAATCTCCGCTTCGTAGGCGAGACAGCAGAGGAGGCGATTGCAGAGACCGGAGATCCTCTCTGAGGAGAGGAAGAGTTTTTGCAACCGGGCCTGTCTCATAGAAACTCGGGGCAAATTCCCTTGGAGTCGGGCACAACAAACTTCCCTACCACATCTTCCTAAACCTTTTATCTTTCCTGCAAACACCCGGGGGTTTATCTCCCTAATTCTAATCTTAATGGGAATCTCTTTTTCTAATTGTTTCTCCAATTCTTGCCAATCAAAATCTTCCCACCGAATCAGATAAAAAATGATTATCTTCTTATCCCAACGGAGGTGATGGTCCAAAATTTTAAGGGGTAGCCTTTTGGCAATTTTAATCTCCTGAAAGACCGCTAAGGCTTTCTCACCCAATTTTTTTAACTCGTTAATTTTTGACCAATCCCCTTCTCCCAGACGACGCAGAATTACTCCAATCTCTTCTTCCTCGGTGGGGGAGATGACTCTCCCTATATCTTCGCCAATTTTATCTTTTACTAAAACCAATTCTCCCGGCTCCAAATCTCCTAAGGTGGAGAGAAACGAGAAGGAAGAGTAAGGAGAAGTTGCCACCAAGTAGTTCATCTTAACTCTTCGTATTCCTCCGGGTCAACAAAACGTTCCCATCCCGGATAGTTTCTCTCCTCTTTCACATTTGACCACAGAAGAACCGGTTCGCCTACATCTCTAATATACATAAAGAGGAAGTGGTAGTTAAGGTTGCGATAGTACCAATGTTCGTGGGGGCGGACATTTTCCTTAAAGAGATGGCTTTCAATCTCATCCGGAATACCATATTTTAAAACAATCCTCGCCCTCTCCCCCTTTCTTCCCTTCTTACCAAATTTTTCGTTGATATAAGAAATCCTCCTCTTCATCTCCTCATAATCAACTTTTTGGAAATAGAATTGGAGGTAGGCCTCTTTATCTTGAGGGGAAAGTTTTTGGAAATTTTTCTTCTCCTCATCCCGAGCCACTAAGAGAAAGATCTCTTCTTTCTCTCTTAGAGAGAAGGGGAGACTTTCTTCAATTTCTTCTTGCACCGTAAACTCCTTTTCTCGCTCCGCCTTACCACCCGTCTTTCGGTCGGTGACGGAAACTTTTAAGGTGTAGTTACCCTCTTTCAGTCCCCGAATGGAAAAAGAAAGAGGGAGGACAAAGTTCCGGGCGTGGGCGGTATCAATCTTCCCTCCGATACGCCATTCACCACCATTCCCTTTTATTCGGTAATTGACCTCGTAGGGTTCATTTTTGGTTAGATTATAAACCTCCAAATAGGCATAGGCTAAATTTTGTTCCCTTGACCGTTTAAATACCCGGGCGGGATTGGGGGTAAACCAGAAACCATTCCGATAAAAACGGCCAATTAAACTATCTCCACCCAAATAATTAGCAAAAAGGATAGAAGAGAGGGAGGGAGATTTTTGGAAATCAAAGGAGAGGACGGTATCAAAAAGGCGGAACTTTTTTTCTCTCTCCCCTAAAAAGACGACCAGTTCAAGAGGATAAATCCCCTTTTTCTGAAAGAAACCAAAACCATCAACTACTGAGAGGTAAGAGAAATTCTCTATTCCCTTCGGAACGGAAAGGGTACGGGAGAGGGAGTCTCGTAAGAGACCGTCAAGATAAAGATAGAGAGTAAGGTAAGAAAAGGAAGTATCGTCTTTCGTCTTAAAAGGTAAAGAAGTATAGGGAAGAGAGTAATAGCATTCAACAAAGTTTAGGCTATCGCTAACCCAAAAGACCGAATAATCAAACGCTATTTCTTGTGCCCATGTGAGAATAAATGGTAAAAGAAAAGCCGTTAATCCTCTCATCTTACCAAGACATACTCCCCGATCCCTTTTTGGTCAACAAAGATGAAATTCAATCCCAAATTGTAGTAATACCAAATAATATAGGGTTTCTTATTTGTTTCATAAGGATATTCCTCAATCGCGTCTGGTTGACCGTATTTTAAGTAAATCTTTGCCCGGTCTGAAGCAAGTCCTTTATCACCAAAAGAGAAGTTCTTTATACAGTATTCAACCCGAGAGAAGTAATCCTCTTCCTTTATCTCCTTTTTTCCCCAAAATTCCTCCCAGGTAGCAGAACGCCTTTCGGTCGGGGTGACCTTCAGTTCCTTTATCTCTTCTTCTGTGGCAATGGGAAAGAGAAGGGAGATCCTCCGTTGCCATTCTTTATCGGAAAGGAAGGGTGAGACTGTAATGTGAATTGACATCTCCTTTTCCCAAATTACCTCTTCCTTACCTCGGGCATAAATTTTTATCTTATAAATCCCGGAGGTGTCGCTCAGAATGGCAGGGAAGTTCCTCAGGGGTTCAAAGAATCCTTCACCTCCTGGAATCACTCTTTTGAAAACCTCCTTTTTCCCTCTTTTGAGAGAGACTTCATAAGAGATGACTTTAGGGTCCGGTGGAAAATAGAGGGAAAAGGTATCATCCCAGGACAGTTTTTTGGAAAAGATAACGTCTTTTCCTTTGCGCAAAAAAATCTCCCTTTTCTCTTTTAAGGGGAAGGAAACCTCCGCGGCGCGCTGGGAATTTCGGCACTGAAAGAGGAGAAGAATTGACTTACTATTTGGCGGAGGAGAAAAGACCAATTTCCCCTCCTCTCGATTTTCTTTTTCACTTTCCTCATCGGTCTTTCTCTTCACCTCTTTTACCACTTTATCCAAAAGGATAAAATCTCTCTTTGGGCTAAGGGCGAAGATGTTTATTTCGTAGCGGGCGATGAAATTATTTCCTTCCCTAATGAAGATGAGAGAAGAGCAGGGAATTTCGTAAAATATCTCCAAATGAGGATTTCCGTTAGACAAATAGTAAGAGTAATCAATACCTACCGGCAAATCTCCCTTAATTGGGAGAGAAGAGAGAATAAAGAATAAAAGATTGAACATTCTAAGATAAATCTAATTAAAAATTGGAAAAAATCAATAGAAAACTTAGAGGACAGTTAAGGATTTTAGCCCTTTCTCTATCTTTTTTAAGAAAGGTGATTGACGGATTTCGGATAGGATTTTCTTTGCCGATTTTTTGATAGCACTACTTTCTTTATTTTCCCCGAATAGATACTCATAAGCCGAAGAACCGGCAATTCTTCCCTCTAAAATCGCGGTTGATGCCTCTTCAATGCCACTGGCATCGCCTGCGACAAAAACCCCGGGGATTGAAGTCTTTAGGTCCTCATCGTGGTAAGGAAGGTAGCCACCCAATTCCGGAATGTAGGAGATTTTACAACCGAGTGCAGAGAAGAGGTCGGATAGAGGGGCAAGACCAACCGAGAGGCAGATAAGGTCACAATCAAATCTCTTTTCTGTGCCCTTTATCTCTTGAAAATTTTTATCAACTTGAACGACCACTACTCCCTGAACAAAATCTTTACCTATCGCTCTTTTTACCGTGTGGGAGAGGAGGATGGGGATGCCCATGCGGCGAATTTTTGCCGCATGGCAATGATAGCCACCAATTTCGGGCATAATCTCAACAATTGCTAAGACCTCAATTCCCGCTTGGAGCATCTGATAAGTGACGATTAGACCGATATTACCCGAACCAACCATCAGAGCCTTTTTCCCGGGTCTTATTCCGTAGAGATTCATTAAGGTTTGCACTGCACCCGCGCCGTAGATTCCCGGCAGGTCGTTATTCTCAAAGAGGAGAAAGTTCTCGCAAGCCCCCAGAGCACCGATTAATGCTTTAGTTTTGATCTTAATTAACTTCTCATCCGTTACGACCGCACACTCAAACTCCTTATCATTTCGGTAAGCCCCAATCAAGGAGGAAGAAAGAAAAAATTTTGCGCAACTTAACTTCTCAATCTCTTCTTTTAAAATCCGAGCAATCTCAAACCCTCTTATTCCGCAGAAAAGTTCCGAAGACCCGAAAAATTTATGGGTCTGTTTTAAGAGTTGACCACCAGGTTTAGGATTATCATCAACAATTATATGCCTCACTCCCAAATTCCCCAAGGTCAAAGAGGCAGATAAGCCTGCCGGGCCAGCTCCAATAATCACCAAATCGGTTTCGTAAACAGCAGGAAGAAAATCCTTCCCCTCTGCCCCTTCCTTCTCCTTTCTTAATCTCTCCTCTTCTTGGGTAGCAGTCTCTTGGTCGGAAGGTCGTTCAATCCGCATCCCCTCTTTCAATCTTTCCATACAAACCATCACATTCGGCTTTCCATCAACCGTCATTAAGCAGGAGGAACATTTACCAACGGCACAGAAGAAACCCCGTGGCCTTCCTTTCTTCCACCGGAAGACCTTTATCCCATTAGCGATTAAAGCGCAGGCGATTGGTTCTCCTTCAAAACCCTCCAGTTCCTTTCCTTCAAAATAGAACCTTACCCTCTTCCCCTCAGGAAAGGAGAGGATGGGGTGATTTTTAATCCGATAAAATTTTTCTTGCATATTCTACCGCATTCCGAAAGATAAAAAAACCATAGGGTAAAAAGTTTCCTCTCTGCCAAGGGAACTGCTCTTTTATCAAAAATCGTTCCGGATGGGGCATCAAGCCAAAAATTCTCCCTTTTGGGTCGCAGATTCCTGCCACATTACCGATAGAACCGTTGGGATTATAGGGATAACCAACCTCTTCCCCTTTTTCGTTCGCATAGGTGAAGACAATCTGCTTATTTATTTTTAATCGCTCCAAAACCTTTTTTGATTTGGGCAAAAACTTTCCTTCGGCATGGGCAATAGGGAGGGTGATGAGGGGAGGGAGATCTTTGGTAAAAAGACAAGGCGAATCATTATTTTTCAAATAGACCCACCGGCATTCAAAAAGGAGAGAGTCATTCCAATCCAAGGTCACAGTTGGCTTCTCAAAATAGGAACGAAAAGCAGGGAGTAACCCTGCCTTCACCAAGACCTGAAACCCGTTGCAAATTCCTAAGATAATTCCTCCTCTTTCTAAGAAGGATAGGAGGGCATCTTTTAATCTCATTAGGAGTTCGTTAGCCAAAATCTTTCCCGCGGCGATATAATCACCATAGGTGAAGCCACCGGGGATACAGAGGATGGAGTAAGGGTCTAAAATTTTCTTCTTCGTCTTTAGATAATTTATAGGGAGGCGATCGGTTTTGGCGCCGGCCTTCTCAAAGGCGAAAAGGGTCTCTTCATCGCAATTCGTTCCCGGAGCAAAGAGGAGCGCAGCTCTAACCATTTTTTATCTTAAACAATTTTTTCCCATTGTCAATAAATCGCCATTTTAAGATTTCTTCCTTAAAACCGAACAGAGAGAAAATCCCACCGGTGTGAAGAAAGAGGGGATTGCGAAAACCAAGATTCTCTTTCTCTTTTATCATACCGTAGAATGCCTTACCGGTATAGACCGGATCTAAAAGGATTCCCTTTTTTGCCAACATCCAAATCATTTCAACCTCTTCTTTATAAGGAAGAGCATAACCAGAACCGATGTAACTCTCAATGAGGTTTACATCTTCTTCCTTCACACCTAACTTTCTTCCCAGTATCTCTTCTGCCTCCTTAACTATCTCATTTATCTTCTTCAAGAAATAACCCTTTGTTTCATCAACTAAGATGCCGTAGATTGGTATTTTGAGGTCATAAGAATATTTACCAAGGAGAAGTCCGGCATAAGTACCACCAGAACCAACGGCACAAAAGAGGGCATCAATTCCATGATTTTTTATATAATCAACCATCTCGCCAAAAGCCTGAAGATATCCCAAACAGCCGATACCATTTGAACCACCAGTGGGGATGAAGTAAGCGGAAATCCCCCGCTTTCTATATTTCGCAATTAACTCTTGGGCAAATTCCTCTTTTCTTTCGTATTCTTTTTCGTTTAAGAAGTAAATCTCATCGGTGAAGAGGTAATCTAAAAAAGCGTTACCTTCGGGAATTTTCGGCTCCTCCCCTTTGAGAATTGCTACCCCTTTTAGGCCCAAAAGGGAACAGGTATAAAGGGTGGTGCGGACATGATTTGATTGGTAATTACCACAGGTGATAATTACCTTTGCTTTCTCCTTTAAGGCAAAAGCAAGTAAAAATTCCAATTTCCTTATCTTATTCCCTGAGGTCACTAATCCCGTGAGGTCATCCCTCTTGATATGGATATCGTATCCCAAAAGATTAATCTTTTGAATTGGTGTTGGTTTAGAAGCCAAATTTAAAGGGGTGATCATTAAAAAAGAGATGCCGAGGAGGGGATTTGAACCCCTACGGCGTTTCCGCCACTAAGTCCTGAGCCTAGCGCGTCTGCCAATTCCGCCACCTCGGCTCTTTTTAAGATAGCGAGAAATAAAAATATGTCAATCATTCATAAAATGTAAGCCTAACCGTTTAGATGATTACTTAAAGGTTTAGGACATTTCTCTATTCCCTTTAAACTTTTTAATTTCTCTTTAGAATTGGCAAAAGGCGATTGGGAAAGGAGGGGGGATGAGGAACTGGGATAAGAGAAAGGGTAGGAGAAAGGAGGAGAGGAATAGGAAAAGAAAGGAGAGAAGAAGTTAGGGGAGGGATTAGAGAAGAGATTAGGGGGGAAAATTGGAGATTTAAAGCAATTTTCCCCCTAATAAAAGGGTATCTCATCAGATAATCTTTTCTTTCCCATTTACGGTTATGAGTGATGGTCCGGAAAGGTAATTTGGCATTGTAATTATAAGATATCTTTAATAAAGATCCCTTGCTTGCTTTTCTGATTTTTGTTACTATAATTATTAATTAGAATAGGAGGAGTTATGAAAGAGATGACAAAGGAATTAGGGAAGGTTGGTATGCCCCTTTTAGGGGATGATTTTCCGGAAATGAAGGTCCAGACGACCCATGGGGAAATGGAGTTACCTAAGGCTTTTTCTGGAAAGTGGTTTGTCTTATTCAGTCATCCAGCGGATTTTACCCCGGTCTGCACAACGGAGTTTTTTGCCTTTCAGAAAAGGTATGATAAGTTTCGGGCATTAAATTGCGAACTGATTGGTCTCAGTGTGGACCAGGTTTTTTCCCACATAAAATGGGAGGAGTGGATAAAGGATAAGTTGGGTATTGAGATTCAATTTCCAATAATTGCCGATACCGGAGCGGTAGCCGAAAGATTGGGGCTAATCCATCCCGGTAAAGGGACAAACACAGTGCGGGCGGTTTTTGTCGTTGATGAGAAAGGGAAGATAAGAACAATTCTTTATTATCCCCAAGAACTTGGTCGGAATATGGATGAGATAGTGAGAATTGTGGAGGCGCTGCAAATCTCCGATAAAAATGGGGTGGCGATGCCGGCTAACTGGCCCAATAACGAATTGGTAAAAGACCATGTGATTGTGCCTCCGGCGCGGGATGTGAAGTCGGCAAAAGAAAGAATAGAAAGGGCAAAAAGTGGGGAATTTGACTGTTTTGATTGGTGGTTCTGCCATAAGAGATTAAAATAGATTTGCAAGCATATATTAAATCTTTACTTTATCTCGGCATCTTTGGACTTTTACATTTTGGCTATGATCTAACCCATTGGAATTTTCTCATACCATTTTCCGGAATCAACGAATCGGTCTTTCAGCACTTAAAGATGGCATTTTGGGCTTATCTTTTCAGTAGCGGGATTGAATATCTTTTAGTAAAAAGAAAATTGAATAATTTAGGCTCATTTTGGTATCCCCGATTGTTAGCAACGATTATGGTTCCCTGGTTTATCTTACTTATCTGGTATTTAGTTCCGGCTCTTTTTGGAAAGGTTGAATCTTTAACGATAGAGTTGGGCTGGAGTATTCTTGCCGCCTATCTTTCCGGAATAGCGGGTGTAATGATGGAAAAGAGTGTGGAAAAAGGAACGATTACTGCTGGTTTTAAGATTACCATTCTCATTCTATTTTTTATCTCCGCTTTCTTCTATATCTCTTTTACCTACCAACTACCCTGGATTGATTTATTTCAGAATCCCGAACTCCTTTGAGGAGATGTTTTATCGGAATGCTTGACAAACTTCTAAAAATTGGTATCATTATTGGTATGGAAGAGATTTTGGATGCTAGTTATTTTTTTAAGGAGGATTTATGCGTTACCTAATCGCTTTAACCTTATTATTAGTGCCTCTCCTTCTCTTAAACTGCCAACAACCCCAGGAGTTGGTAAAGAAGGTTGAGGCACAGGCGGAAGAGATAAAAGCCTTAAAAGAGCAGGTCTCAACCCTTTCTTCGGACCTTGCCGCTTTGAAGACCGCTTTTGAAGAACATATGACCAAATACCATCCGACCAAGACAACAACCACTAAAAAGGAGACACCTTCTCAACCGAAGCCACCAGAAAAGCCGGTGAAGAAAAAGGAAGTTGGAGGTTAATATGAAAAGGTTTCTTCCCTATTTAGTTATTTTCTTAGGTATTATTCTTATTGGTGGCTCCTGTCCGCCACCATCTTTAGAGAAGCCGAGTGTCCAATACTCTGTCTTACAAAACGGTGATGGGCTTCGTTTTTCCTGGACGGCGGTTGACGGCGCTAAGGGCTACTATGTCTATGTTGACGGCACAAAGAACTCTACTACCCAATTGACTTACGATGTTACCACCCCAGCAAAGGAGATAAAGATTACCGCCTATGCCGATGGGACGGAAAGTGACCCTTACATCTTAAATACCACGGCAGTTGTCACTTCCACAATTACGGTCTACGGTCGGGGTGACCCAGACCCAAATCATCCATCCGGGTTCGGTTTCGCCAGTGATGGCACAGCGGTGACCTACGCCTTAGGTAATTCCTCAAACTGGCCCAATATTGATTTCTATTTAGACGATGTTGGGCAACCGATGACGATTTGCTCACCCGATGTTCGGGGGTATAATAATGAAGAGAATTCCACCCGGGAGGAGACGACAACCGATTTTGATGCCTTAAAAATTGCCGGAACGACAGAGTATTATACGCAAAAGCAATTAACTTCTGGTGCTCTCTATTCCCTCTGGATTGACCCGAACGCCAACGGTTGGGATACAAACGACAATTTCGCCAAGATGAAGGTTGTCTCAATGAGTGGCCATGAGGTAGTTTTGAAGGTTGCCTATCAGAAAATCGGCGGCTTGCGCTGGGTGGTTACCCAATAAATATCTAAAAAGAAGAAAAGCCCCGGTTTTTACCGGGGCTTTTTTATTGACAGACAAGGATTTCTTCTTTATTATTCCTTAGTGCTTTGTCTTTTTCTTTTTATTAGTTTTCCTTTTACGGCAGAAGTCCTTAATTATGATGTCTATTTGGGAATCTGGCGGGTAGGGGAGTTAAGACTTTCCTTAAAGGAAGGATTTTTCACCGGGGAGACGGTCTATTTTCTCTCTTCGGTTCTGAAAAGTAACTTTCCCTTTCGGATAGACGATTCCTTATTTACTGTTAGCCGGCGCAACGATTTCACTACTCTCTATTCTTATAAAAAGGTAGAGGAAGGGAATTACCAAAAAGAATTAACCTATCAATTTAACGGAGACCGAATTGAGTATTCGGATGGAACAATTTTTCCCGCTCGGGAATCTCCAAAGGATTTGCTCACCCTTTGGTATTTTTTCCGCTCTTCCTGCTCCGATACCAACCGGGAGACCTTTGCCCATTTTGACAAGAAGGATTATCGGGTGAAGATAAATCCGAAGGAATGTCGGTACATTTCTAATAAATTTGGTAGTTTTTTAGTCCGCCGTCTTCAACCGGAGACTTTTCCCAAAAGTATCCTTGGTGATATCTATATCTCAGAAGATTCTCTTCGTCTACCTTTGGTGATTAAGACAAGGTTATTATTGGGAATGGTTAAGGCGATCCTTAAAAAAAGGAGTGAGAATGGATAAGAGAGATATTTATCCAGTAGTAATTGCCGGAGGAAAAGGGGAGAGGTTCTGGCCCAAAAGCCGCAAGATAAGACCCAAACAATTTTTACGGATATTTGGTCAGACCTCCCTGCTCCAGGATACCCAGCGCCGGATTATTCATTTAGCCCCCCCATCCCACCATCGCTATGTCATTCCGGAAATCTATGTCCATCTCTTGTTTAAGGAGATTAAAGTTCATCGCCGGCAAGTGCTAATAGAACCAGAAGGGAAGAATACTTTTCCGGCAATTTGTCTCGCCGCAGTTCACTTACCTTCGGATGGGATAATGGTTGTCTTGCCATCGGACCATCTCATCCGACCGAATACCAATTTTTATCGGGCAGTTAAATTTGCCTCGGAACTGGCAGAGAAAGGTTATTTTCTTCTCTTTGGTATTGAGCCAACGAGAATTGAAACGGGTTACGGCTATATTGAAATTGGGGAAAAAGTCGCCGAAAAAGAAGAGTTAATTGCCTTTTCGGGAAGTTCTTTTATTGAAAAGCCAAATTACGATAAGGCGAAAGAATATGTGGAAAGTAAGAGTTTCCTCTGGAACTCGGGGATATTTTGCTGGCAGGTTTCTCTCTTCTTAAAAGAAGTGGCTTTACACTTTCCGGAGTTCTATCAGAGTCTTTTAGAATATCAGAAATTTATTGGCACAAAACACGAGCGGGTGGAATTAAAAAAATTATACGAAAAGGCACCGAACATCTCCGTTGATTACGCAATAATGGAAAAGGTGAGGAATTTTTTGGTAATCAGAGCCAATTTTCAGTGGGACGATGTTGGGAATTGGTTAGCGTTGGAGAGGCATTTTCCTAAAGACACGGATCGCAACATTCGGATTGGGAATACGATTTTGTTAGAGAGCAAAGATTCAATTCTTTACACAGAAGATTCCCCAATTTTTGCTTTTGGTATCTCTAATCTTTTGGTAGTAAAGACCAAAGACCTCGTCTTCCTCTGCCCCAAGGAGAAGGCTCTCGAGATTAAAAGATTTCTTTCCTTTTTATTTTCTCATCCTAAGGGAAAGAGGTTTCTGTGAAGATATTCCTTGCCACCAATAATCGTCAGAAAGGAGAGGAGATAATTTCCATCTTCGGGAAGGAAGGGGATTGGGAATTCCTTTTCCCCGAAGATCTCGGCCTCAGATTTTCCGTGGTGGAGGATGGTTCTTCCTTCGCCGAGAACGCCTATAAAAAGGCGATGACCGGTTTTCTTTTAACCGGTCTACCGACGATGGGAGAGGATTCGGGGTTACTCATTGACTATCTGAAAGGTTTGCCGGGGATAAAATCACATCGTTTCGCCGGAAAAGAGACTCCTTTCCAAGAGAAGATTGAAGGAATTCTTAAACTTTTGAAGGGAATACCGAGGGAGGAAAGGCGAGCCATTTTTAAGTGTACCATCTGTTTTGTTTTTTCCTTTAAGAAGATTCTCTTCTTTGAAGGTTTATGTGAAGGTTCTATTGCTTTTTTGCCGAAGGGTAAGTTTGGCTTTGGCTATGACCCGATTTTTATTCCCAAAGGTTTTAAGAAGACATTCGGCGAGTTAGGACCGAAGATAAAAAATAGGGTGAGCCATCGGGCAAAGGCAATAAAAAAGTTGAAAAAGTATTTAAGCAATTTGATAGTTTTGGGGAGGAAAAATGAAAGAAATAAGACAAGTTAATCTAACCTTAGAGGAAATGCCCAAACAGTGGTATAATATCATTCCCGATCTACCAGAGCCTCTTCCTCCGCCCAAAGATCCGGAGAAAGGTCCTTCCCGCTTGAAAAATCTTCCAAATCTCCTATTGGCGGAATGTTTGAAACAAGAGATGAGTCAAGAGAGGTGGATTGACATTCCTGAAGAATTACTCCTTCTCTATTCCCAAGCGGGTCGTCCTCGTCCTTTATTCCGAGCCCTCAATTTAGAGAAGAGATTAGGGACACCGGCACAACTCTATTATAAAGGAGAGTTTTTCTCTCCCACCGGAAGTCATAAGGTAAATACCGCATTAGCCCAATGCTATTATGCCAAGAAGGAGGGTTACAACCGGGTAACAACTGAGACCGGGGCTGGTCAGTGGGGCACAGCTTTGGCTTATGGGGCGGCGCTTCTGGGTTTGAAATGCACAATTTATTGGGTGAGGGCGGTTTATAATTGGAAGCGCGATCGGAGAACTTTTATGCGCCTTTTAGGAGCCGAGGTTTACGCTTCCCCTTCCCCCAGAACAGAGGTCGGTAAAAGGTTATATAAGAAAAATCCGAAACATCCGGGTTCTTTGGGGATTGCCATCTCCGAGGGGTTGGAGGATGCCCAAAAGGACCCTAATGCTATCTATTGCCTCGGTTCAGTTCTCAATCATGTCCTTCTCCATCAGACGATAATTGGGTTGGAGACCAAAAAACAGTTTGAAAAGATCGGTGTGGAGCCGGATATAATGATTGGTTGTCTGGGTGGGGGTTCCAATTTTGGTGGTTTTGTTTTACCATTCGTTGGTGAGAGGTTGAAGAAAGGGAAAAAGATAAGATTTATTGCCGCTCAGAGCGAAGTCGCTCCTAATCTCCAAGGGGAATACCGGTATGACTTTGCCGATTATGCAGAAATTACCCCGCTCTTAAAGATGTATACTTTAGGTCATAAGATTAAGATGGCACCGATTAGGGGAGATGGTCTGCGCTATCATGGCTGTTCCCCAATCATTAGCCTCCTCCGCCACCTTAAGATAATAGAAACGGTTGCTTACCCCAAAGATGAGAAATATGTTTTTGAGCGGGCGAAGGTTTTTATTGAATGCGAAGGTTACCTGCCGGCTCCCGAATCTTCCTATGCCATAGCTTGTGCGATTGATGAAGCTCTGAAGGCGAAAGAAGCGGGTGAGAAGAAGGTGATTGCTTTTAATGTCTCCGGGCACGGTTTTTTAGATATCCCGGGTTATCGGGAAGTTTTGGGTTTAAGATAAATCCATTTGACTTTTCCCAAATATAGAATAGAATAAAAGGTGCAGGAAGGAAGAATTGATTGGTTCTTAGAATTTAACCGGCAGTGGGCGGAAGCACTCCTTCTTCACGAAGAGAAACAATTTATTCTCCTTTCGGAAAGAGAGCGCAAACTTCTCCAAAACCGGGCAAAGGGAATTCTGCCAACCGAAGAGGAGGAATTGTTTAAGGAGATATTATCAATTCCCGATTTTTCTCCGGGCGAAATCTTGCGCCATCCCGGTTTAACCTTTAAAGAGAAGATTAATCTTCTGAAAAGATTCGGTCCTCATGTCCCTTTCGCCTTTCTCCTTTCTGTTTTGGCAGCGGATGAGGAGGAAGAAATTATTGAATTGGGGAAATTTTTTTGCTGCTGCCGGAGATTGTTGGGAGAGGAAAAAGAACCCGTTCTCCAAGCCGCTCCCAAGGGAAAGATTTCTGAAGAATTTGAACGTCGTTTCCGTTTCCTCTCTTCTTTACATGAGAAATTTCTCCGCTATCGGCCGAAGATAAGAGAAACTTCCCTTGCCTTAAAGGAGAGTCTTGAGATTTACTCTTCGGCAGCAAAGAAGAGGGAGTTAAATAACTTCTTTCTTTCCCTGATTGAGGGTTATATCCTTTTAAGTTTTGGTTTTGATTGCCATTTTCAAGTGAGTGAGGCGGGGATGAATATTGTGATCGTAATTGACCAGAAACCAATTTATTGGGAGACCTCCTCCCCAGCACCTCTCTCCTTCACCCCAATTCCGAGGGGAAGGACTATTGATTTCCACCGCTTCCTTCTTTATTTCGTCTATCACCATAAGGAAAAGAGTCTAAGAAAGAAGTTAAAGAATCTCCTCTTTCTCTATGAGAATTTAGAAAAGAAAGAGATTGGGGATGGTCTTTTTGCTCAGGAGTTGGCAAGTTTATTTTTTTTGGAAAAAGACTACCTCAAGGCTGAGGATTTTGCCCAGGAGGCGATGTGCTTTTTGGAAGAAGGCGATAGCCAGAGAGCAGTCACTTATTCGCTTTTGGGAACCATCTATACCTATCGGGAAGATTTCAAAAGGGCTTTGAGTGCCTATCAAGCCGCTCTGATGATAAAACCGGACGATCCGGAAATCCACGCCAATTTGGGTGCGGTTTATATGAAGATGGGAGAGAAAGAAAAGGCGCGTTTAGCATTTAACTCCGCCCTTGCCCTTTCTCCCAAAACCTTCTCCGCCCTTTACAATCTTGGTCTTCTCTGCTTAGCCGAGGGGGATTATAAAAATTCTATTAACTATTTGGAAAAGGCAACAAAGATTAATGGCCATAACCCTTCCCTTTTTTATACACTGGCCTGCGTTTACTACGAGAAGGGTGATCTCCAGAAGGCGGAAACAAATTTCAGGAAGGTTATAGATCTTGATGCCAACAATGCCTATGCTTGGTATAATTTAGGCATCGTCTACCGGGACCGGGGGGAGAAGGATAAGGCGGTTAGGGCGTTAGAGAGGGCGATAACTCTCAATCCGAATCTTTTGAAGTGAAATTATGTCATTGAGGCTTGTGACCGAAAAATTTCTGTTTATCTCCGAAGATCTCCTCTTTCCCAAAATCGGCACCGGACTCCTTTTAGCCACTTTACCGAAGTTTATCCCCTTGGATAGTGTAGCTCAGGTATTTGTCTCTTATGGGCTTAACGAACTCTACGCGGACAAAAAGGCAAAAAAATATTGGGAGAAGGAAGAGTTTGTTGGACCTTTCTGCACCAATTTAATTGTCAACAAGATGTCTTTAGTGGAGAACTTTCGGACGGTTTTTGGCAAGGAAGACATTTGCTTTTTGGTTGACCAGGATAAGAAAAAAGGCTTTTTTATTGCGGAAAAAGAGAATATCGTGATCGCGACCAATTATCATCGGGACGCTATGCCCAAACTATTAAAAAATTTAGGCATTATCCTTTGGGGTTCCACAATCAAAATTAATCCCTTAGGCTGGCAGAATCTTTATGATTTAATCACTTCCAATTTCTTAAAAGAATTTCCCCAAGTGAAGAGGATTGAGATAATCTCTACTGCACCGGGGATAAGATTCAAGCCACCGGCCCTGCAATTGGAGGTGGCTTTAATCAATTTTTCTTCCTTAGAAAAGATTAAAGAAGTTTTAACCGAATCCCTGAAAAAGAGGGTTTAACTTATTAGATTTTATTATGAGGTTGGGTATTCCCCGAGCGCTCCAGTATTATTACCATTATCCAATTTATGAGAAGTATTTAAGAGGAAAAGGTTTTACTCTAATCCTCTCTCCGGAGACAAACAAAGAGATAAAAGAGAAAGGATTAAAATTGGCACCACCAGAAATATGTTTACCGGTGAAGGTATATATCGGCCACTGCGCCGAATTGAAAGATAAAGTAGATGCCCTTTTTGTCCCCCGAGTGGTACGAAGATTGATAAACGGCAAGCCCTATTACGGTTGTCCGAAGACGCTTGGCTTGCCCGATTTAATCCGGGCAACATTCCCTGAGATAAAGGTTTTTGAATTGGTGATTGATGAAAAAGAGAAAGAGAAGCAAATTTTGGGGGAGATTAAAATACCGGGACTAAACTTAAAAAAGAGACCGGAGTCTCTTTGGGTGATGCTTATCGCCCATCCCTATCTGCTATTTGATTCTGGTTTAAATTTTGATTTAATAAAAAAGATCGAAGAAAACGGGGTCTCAGTTTTAACCCCATTTTCTTTGGAATTAGAAAGAACTAATTTTTTAGAAACCTCAGATATCGCCTGGTTTTACGAACAACACCTTTTAAGAGCGGCTTGGGCGGCAAAAGAGAGGAAAAGTTCTGGCGTAATCCTCTTTTCCAGTTTTGGTTGCGGTACTTCCGCGGTCACTAATGAGATAATCATCCGGAAGATTATCCGCTCCGCGGAGATTCCAGTTCTCAATCTTATGGTAGACGAGCATACCCAAGAGACCGGAATTGAGACAAGGATCGAATCCTTTTTGGAGATAATCAAGAGAAAGAAAAGATGAAGGTTACCTTCCCTTATATGGGTAATATCTATATTCCGCTGCGGCAAATCTTTTTTGACTTGGGGATTGAGCCGATTATCCCTCCTCCTTATAATCGGGAGACCTTGGCGCTTGGTGCCCAATATGCCCCAGAGCAGATGTGTATTCCATTTAAGTTAACTCTCGGTAACTTAATTAGGGGTTTGGAGATGGGAGCAGATACGATAGTTCATACCACGGGCTGGTGGTCCTGCCGTTTTGGCTATTATCCCCATCTGGCTAATCTTATCCTTAAAGACTTAGGATTTAACTTCCGGCATCTTATCCTGCGGCGGGATAAAATCTTAGAGATCTTATCAATCTTAAAAGGCCTCCATAAAAATTATACCGCAGTGGCAAAGAGATTTTCTAAGGCGATTTTCCGAGGTTATTATAAGGGTCGGATATTGGAGAAATTGGAGAGGCTTTCTTTCCGAATTAGACCGAAGGAAGGGAAAAAGGGGGAGGTATCCCGAGTTCTAAATTATTATCTTAAACTTTTGGACCAAAAAAAGAGAATTAAAGAGATGCGCCAGGTAGGGAAAGAGGGAGAAAGAAAAATCCTTTCTTTACCCCAAAAGGAGGGTAAAGTATTGCGGGTGAAGATTGTGGGTGAGTCTTTCTGTTTGATTGAGCCGTTTGTCAATTTTAATTTATTGGAAAGATTAGGTGAGATGGGATTTTGGGTTGATCCGTTCTTGACCGCTTACCGCTGGCTCGGTTTCCATTCAATAAGAATTGGGAAGGGGGAAGAAAAAAGAGTCTGGGGAATGGCTGATACCTTTTGGCGCTGTAATGTGGGTGGTGAGGATAAGAATACGGTGGGCTATACTTTGAAGGCGATAAGGGATGGCTATGATGGCATCATCCACCTTCATCCATTTTCTTGTATGCCGCATACTACTGTTAGCCCAGTCTTAGACCGGATTGGACAAATTTACCAAATTCCAATTCTCCAAATTTCTTTAGACGAATTTACCCAAGAGGAAAGTTTTTATAATCGGGTGGAGGCATTCGTTGAGTTGATAAAAAGGAAAAGTCAACTATAACTGAGACACCCATTGTCACAAATATAAGTTATTGATTATCATAAAGATATTCTTTGCCAATTAGTATCTCTGTGACATATTCTGTCTCAAAATAGAAGATAATAAAAATAAGATATTGATTTTCAAATACTTAAATTTCATTTCCTTTGGCATATAGATTGCTATTAATTGTATGTATGAAAGAGTTGGAGGTGTAAAATGAAAGACTTCCTCGGAATTTTTTTAGACGCCATATTAGATGACTTCTTTTGGATTGTCGTAAGCGGGCTTGGCTTTGTCGCCTTCCTCCTTTTTGTTTTTCATTTCCTTACTAATTCCGGTTAAGGAGAAGGTTTATGGGTAGGTGGAGTGAATTCCTCTTTAATCATTTTCGGATAGAGAAACTGATAGAGAATGAGTTTTTCTTTTCTTTTTTCCTTTTTCTTTTCAGTCTTTTAATTCGGGAAGTGGCGTTTTGCCGGAAGGGGAATAATCTTGCGGGATTTTTTTCTATTCTTTTATGCCGACTGAATAAGAAGAGAAAGATTTTGGAATGGTTAGAAAAAGATTGACAAAGGTTGTTTTTGGTGTATAATTATTGTCTATGGGGGACTGGGTTAGGTTAAGCCCAGGTCCAGATTAGTACTTTCCTTTGCCTTCCGGGTTTAGGCAGAGGAAAGTAGGTGGTTATGATTAGAGCGATAAAAATCATTCATTTGAATCTAATATCCATCTCTTTGCCGTCAGCAAGAGACAAACTGATGGTACTGGACTCAAACGAATAAAGTTATCACTTTAATCATCTAACCCGGGGTGGCACCGACCTGATGGGAAGTAAAACTTCTCTTGGTGCCGGAGAATGGAATGGAGGGAAAGATGAAGTCCTTTACATCCCTATTATTTGGTTTAGCCTTTATACTTTTTACCTTTCCCAATCTGAGCCTTGCTCAATATGCCCGAGTCTACGGCGGTGAAAGAGAGGAGAGGGCATATGCTCTATCTGAAGGCGCTATCCCGGGGACAAGGATTCGGGAATATGTCCTTGCCGGCTGGACCCAGAGTTATAGTGATCGGCGTAATCCCTTGGTTATCGGCGTCAACCAGGTAAATGGTAATTTCCTCTGGGGTCTTATCGCAAATGATACCGGTGAATTCCACTCCATCGCGAAGGCGAGAGATGGGTTTGTGCTCGCTGGTTATATAAGCCTTGCAGGCCGAGAAACCGGGATGGACATTATGGTAGCGAAGGTTTCACTTAACGGACAGTTCCTCTGGGGAAAGGTTTATTTAGCCCAGGCAGATGATTTTGCCAATTCTATCGTTCAAACTCGGGATGGCGGCTATGCGGTCTGTGGCTGGACAAATTCTTTTGGACCTAACCCTAAACCGAACATCATTGTGATGAAGTTAGATTCTTTGGGTAATCTCAAATGGTCAAGGGTCTATTGGTTTTACAACCACTTAGGAGCTGACCAGGCATTCAGTATTACCGAACTACCATTTTATCCCAATAACCCGAGAATGCGTTATGCGATTGTTGGTCGGACACAGGTCTATAGTGATGCCCGTTATGATGCCTTTGTGCTGACTCTTGATACCTTAGGCAATATAGTTTGGCCAAGGGTAATGCCTGGGGCTTATGATGAAGAGGCACATTCGGTGGTTGTTACTAATGATACAATCGCCGTTGCTGGCTGGACGAATAGTTTCAATCAATTTCATGATGCGGATATCTTCCTCTGGAAGTTGTGGGCTTATGATGGCTCAAGAATGACTCAAAAAGGTTACGGTGAGCCCTTTATTGACGAAAAGGTTGGAGATGACCGCTGTTTAGTCCTCAAAAGCCCTTCCCTTACTCATCCCTATAACTTTTTAATTGCCGGTTGGACAGGTCATACCCCGGCACCGGCTGGTGGAACCGACTTTCAATATCTGGCTTTAGATAAGTCTGCGGCTCCTGTTTGGATGAGACGGCATCCCAGTTTTGCTAATGGCACTCCCCACATAGAAGCAGCATACCCAGCACTCATTTCCGGTAGTTATATTGCGATTGCTGGTTTTTCTGATAACGACGCCTTCAGTTGGAGAGAAGATATGCACCTTTTGCGCACACCCCTCAGCGGTCTCAATCGGGTCTGTACCGCTTTGGATAGCGGTCCAACCTATTACTTTACTGCTGATTCCATAAAATATTGTCTCTCCGATTCCGCTCCACTTCCGATGACCTTTTTCTTTATGGATACCATCCGGGTACCGGTTCGTAAACTCTGCACTCTCAGTACTCCTAATCCTTTTGGACCAGTTCCTGCTCCCAGCATCTCAGCTAAAGCGGTTAAAAGTGGTGGTGGGTTAGTGGCTTTGGGAAATAACCTTTATCTCTTGGTTGGCAATAATACCCGGGACTTTGGCCGATACAACTTAGAAGATGGTGTTTGGTCAAAAGAGGAGAGTGTTCCCTTAGGGGTGCGGAATAAGAAGGTGAAGAAGGGAGCCTGTATGATAGCGATTCCGGGAATGGATGGAAAGGGAGTAGAAGGTGAGATTTATCTCTTAAAAGGTGGTGGCACAAATGAGTTTTATAAGTTTACTCCTAATGGCAAAGGCTGGCAGGAATTACCGGAACCTGGCTTTATGAAAGGGGTGAAGGGTGGATTTATGGCGGCGGTGACGGTTAATGATTGCACTTATATCTATGCCGGTAGTGGTTATAAGAATGAGTGGAAGAGGTTCAATCTTCAAACTGGGCAATGGGAGAAGTGTATACCTGAGACCTTACCTGGTGGTAATTGGAAGATTGGTAGTTCAATGGATGGATTTTTTGACGGGGTTAAAAATGGTAATCTTCCTAATAAACTTATTCTGATGCAGGCTGGTGGTAGAGAGAATAATATCTTTATGTTTAATCCTCAACCCGAACCACCGGGATTTTTGAAACTGGCAAGCCTACCATTAGTGGGAAGGAGTGCGCGGAAGAAGAAGGTTGGTGAAGGGGCATCAATTAGGATGTTTAATCCCCAACCGGAACCACCGGGAGAAGGTAAAGGTGTGGAACCTTCGCCTTGGTTTTTGGCAACCAAAGGGAAGAATACGAAAGAGTTCTGGCAATTGGAGATCTCTTCGGCAGAAGATGATACTGGTCATTGGACACAACTCCCGGATATACCATCGGAAAAAGGGATAAAAGGTGGTGGTTCTTTAACCTATTCGCCTTGGGATTTAGCGGTGTATCTAACGGTTGGTAATAATACGAATGAGATTTTTGCCTATTATCCATCACAGGAAGAAAGTTTATTTTCCTTTTTCCCAAAAGAACCTTCTTCCATGGGCAAAGCGGATAAGGCTTCTCATCGGGTAAGGATTTCTAATCCGGCGAGAGGTTTGGCGACTATCTACTACAATCTACCGAAGAAGGAGAAGGTGGCTTTAAAAATTTACAATATGCTGGGTGATATTGTCTATTCGGAGAAGACGGATAGAGGTTTCTTTTTAATTAAGAAACTACCGGCTGGAATCTATCTCTTACGGTTTGAGTCTAAGGACTACAAAGAAGAGAGGAAGTTAATTCTTGTGAAATAGCCTTAGGGATAAAAGGAGAGGCGGGAGGAATCTCCTCCCGCCTTCTTCTGAGCGAAATGATAAAATAGGAAGGGGATTGGAAAACCGGGATATTGACAAAAATGTTTTTTGCGTATAATTAGGGTCTATGGGGACTGGGTTAGGTTAAGCCCAGGTCCAGATTAGTACTTTCCCTGCCTTCCGGGTTTAGGCAGAGGAAAGTTAAGAGGATATGATTAGAGCGATAAGAATTATTTATTTGAATCCAATATCCATCTCTTTGCCGTCAGCAAGAGACAAACCGATGGTACTGGACTCAAACGAATAAAATTATCACTTTAATCATCTAACCCGGGGTGGCACCAACCTAATGGGAAGTAAAATTTCTCTTGGTGCCGGAGAATGGAATGGAGGGAAAGATGAAGTCCTTTAAATTCCCCTTATTGGGTTTAGCCCTTATCCTTTTTGCCGTCCCCAATCTGACCTTTGCTCAATATGCCCGAGTCTACGGCTATGATGATTCAAAGCCTGATGGATAAAGATTATTTCTAATAAAAAGCGGTCTTCTTGGCTTTTGAGAAATTTGCTTCTATAAAGAGGGGGAGATATGTTAAAGAGAAATCTTAATTTCTTATTTTTAATTCCACTTTTTCTTATTCCAACGCTTCTCTTTTCTCAGGTTGACACCGCTTGGGTGAGAAGATATAATGGTCCGGGAAATAGTTCGGATGCTGCTACTGCTTTGGCGATTGACAATTTGGGTAATGTCTATGTGACAGGTGAGAGTCCGGGTTCGGGTACTTCTTATGACTATGCAACAATTAAGTATGATGCTAATGGTAATCAGTTATGGGTAGCGAGATATAATGGTCCGGGAAATAGTTCGGATGTTGCTAATGCCATTGTGGTTGACAATTCAGGTAATGTCTATGTGACGGGTTTGAGTACGGGTTCTGGCACTTCTTCTGATTATGCGACAATTAAATATAACGCCAGTGGCACTCAGTTATGGGTAGCGAGATATAATGGTCCAGGGAATAGTGGTGATGGGGCTAATGCTTTGGCGATTGACAATTTGGGTAATGTCTATGTGACAGGTCGGAGTACGGGTTCTGGCACTTCTTCTGACTATGCGACAATTAAGTATGATGCTAATGGTAATCAGTTATGGGTAGCGAGATATAATGGTCCGGGAAATAGTTTGGATATTGCTTATGCTTTGGCGATTGACAATTTGGGTAATGTCTATGTGACAGGTCGGAGTACGGGTTCTGGCACTTCTTCTGATTATGCGACAATTAAATATAACGCCAGTGGCACTCAGTTATGGGTAGCGAGATATAATGGTCCGGAAAATAATTATGATGAGGGCTTTGCCCTGGCGGTTGATAATTCTGGTAATGTCTATGTGACGGGTTCTAGTGTTGGTTCTGGCATTTCCGAAGACTATGCGACAATTAAGTATGATGCCAATGGTAATCAGTTATGGGTAGCCAGATATAATGGTCCGGGAAATAATACGGATCAGGCTTTTGCTCTGGCGGTTGATAATTCTGGTAATGTCTATGTGGCGGGTTATAGTCTTGCTCCCGGCACTTCTTATGACTATGCGACAATTAAATATTATGAAAATAGAGATGTTGGTTGCATCCGTATTTTAGCACCAACTGGAACTATTAACCAGGGAACTGTTATCGTTCCTGCCTGCTCGGTTTACAACTACGGGTTAATGACTGTCAGTTATACCGTTCGGATGAAAATTGGAACATTATATAGTCAGACTGCCACTGTTACTAACCATGCTCCGGGCACCCGACGCTATGTTACCTTCCCGAATTGGTATGCTTCGGAATTGGGAACTCTTGCTGTCTCCTGCTCAACCGAACTTTCTGGTGACATCCAACCGGGAAATGATAAAGCAACTGGTTCGGTTTTTGTCCAAAGTCTTGATGCCCAGTGTGTTTCTATTGATGCGCCGACCGGAACACTCAATCAGGGGGTAACGATTCAGCCGAAGGCGACAATCAAAAATAACGGCAATACAACCCAGAATATTACTGCTCGGTTAATAATTGAAGATGGTTCTGGGTATAATTATACGGTGAGCCATTCTCTTGACCCAAACCAAGAGTTAGAATATACCTTCCCGGATTGGACCGCTAACAATTTGGGCTCTTGGGTGGTAAAATGCACGACGGAACTTAATGGTGATATGAATACTACCAATGATAAACAGACTGGTTCAGTTTTTGTCCAAAGTCTTGATGCCCAGTGTGTTTCTATTGATGCCCCGACCGGAACAGTGAATCTCGGCGATATTATTCAACCCAAGGCGACGGTGAAGAATAATGGCAATACCGAAAAGACCTTTAATGTTCGTTTTTGGATTCAAGGGACGAAGTATGAAGATGTGCAAGAGATAACTCTTGGTCCGGGGGGAGAGACACAAGTGACCTTTGCTAATTGGACTGCGGGACCGGTAGGGACTCTGGCAGTGAAGTGTACCGTGGAACTTAATGGGGATATGAACAATGCGAATGATAAACAAGAGGGTTTGGTTACGGTGCAAACTGGTGGACCGCCACCAACTGGTTGGCAGAAGGTTACCGATGTGCCGAAAGCGCCTTCTAATAAAGCGATAAAGTCTGGTGGCTTAATTGTCTTTGGTGGTGATAAGATCTATATCGTCAAAGGCAATAATACCAAAGACTTTTACGCCTTTATTCCGGATGATGCTCCAACCTCACTGGATTCGGTTAAGATTAATGGCAAGAAGGGTGTGAAGAAAGGAACAGGAATGGTCTATGATGGGACGAGATATCTCTACTTCGCTCCGGGGACTGGTACTTTACAATTCTGGCGCTATGATACCGAAAATAACGCTTGGGAATCCTTACCACCAATCCCCTTAGGTCCTAACAACAAGACTCTCAAAGGTGGTACTGGTATGGCTTATGCCAATGGCAAGGTCTATCTCTTAAAGGGTTCAAAGACCAATGAGTTTTATGCTTTTGACTGCGCTGATAACACTTGGATTCAAGATTTACCATCTGCTCCGGGAGATAAGGGTTATGGAGATGGTTCTTGTCTAATTGCCTATGACAATAATACCCTCTATGCTTTAAGAGGTAAGTATAATGAGTTCTACAAGTATGATATCTCGGCTAATACCTGGGAAAAAGATTCCGGAATGCCTTTTACTCATCCGCTGTGGAATAAGAAGAAGAAGGTTGGCGAAGGTGCGGCAATGACCTTAAAGGGCAATAGGATTTATGCCTTCAAGGGGAATAATACCAAAGAGTTCTGGTCATTTGACCCAGCGACCAAGTGGGCAGGCTTAGAGACAATTCCCAAGATGCCGGATAAGAAGTATGTGAAGGGTGGTGGACTCTGCACTTGGGGTGATGGTACAATTTATGCTTTAAAGGGGAATAATACCACTTCTATTTGGAAATATACTGGGAATAAATCTCAAATTTCAAATCTCAAATCTCAAAACGGGGAACAAACTCGGGAGTTAAGTTACAAGCCTTTGATAAAATCCTTAC
>JBDRVQ010000025.1 GCA_039801905.1 candidate division WOR-3 bacterium
CTCTTGGAAGCCCTTTTATATCACGATACCACAGGAATTTTGAAAGAGAGGTTTATCTTTGAGGATGGTAAAGGGAAGACCGCAGAGATTTATCCAGAAGAGCCTGAGACTTTAAGGGTTATTCTTCCACCCGGAACCTATGACAATACTGAGGCGATAATTGAGATAAGGAAACTTTTTGGGGAGTATGCCTGTCTTGCTCGCTTAAAGGTTTATGAGTTTGAGATAGTGGATAAGGAGATGGGCGGACCGCAGGATTGGTGGATTGAAGAGATTCCACCAAGGACTTTGCTTCTTACCCCTTATCCTAACCCCTTCTTAAAGACCTTAAAAATAAGGTATCAGTTAGCAAAGAGAGGCAGGGTTTTGCTTAAGGTCTATGACATTGCGGGTAGAGAGGTAAGGGTTCTGGTGGATGAGAAGGAAGAGCCTGGGGTTTATGTTGTTAATTTTGATGGCACAGACAGAAGGGGTAAAAGACTTCCCTTTGGGGTATATTTTATCCGGTTAAAGACCGAAGAGTTCTCAGAGACGAAGAAGGTGATTTTTGTTAGATAGAGAAAAAAGATAGGGAGTCTCAAAAATGGGCTCCTTTTAATCTATGGATAAAATATTTCTTCTTTTTCTTCTTTTTCCTTTCTTCACAAATGCCCAATATAGATTAAAGCGAGTTGCTTTTATTCAATCTGGTGTTGATGTTTCGGCGGCATATATTATATGTGCCGATGTCGACCAAGATAGTCTAAATGAAATAGTGTTTGGGAGAGCCATTCGCACATATCCTTCCCGTTACCTTTGGGAAATTTGGAAGCATTATCCAATGAACCATTACGAACTCGTTTTTGCTGATACGGGTCCTGTTTATCCAGATCCACCGGGTATACACACTGGAAATTTCAAGCCAAATGATGTCGGTGATATTGACCAAGATGGTTTAACTGATTTATTGGGACCGAATTGGGAGAGGGCAAATGAATCAACTTACAATGTGGTGACTACTCAGGAGAGTCCAGATTATCATTCCTACCCTGAAAGTTTATCCTGGTGGTATCGGTTTGCTTATAATGAAGTTATATCTGAACCATTTTATTTTACAACTGATTTGGATAATGATACAAAAAAAGAGATTCTTGCTGGCGTCCCTAATATTCAGATTGGGGCCGGGATTTGGGAGAATGTGGCTAATAATCAAAATGAGTTAGTTTGGCATCGTGCTACGGAGGATGGATGGGCTTTTTCTTTTTACGATTTTGATATGGATGGGCGAAAAGAATTTGTTACTGTTGGGCTCGGTTCTCTCGGCAGAGCTTTTATTTATGAGAATACTGGCGATAATCAATATGAATTAATAAGGGTTGATACCGTGCGGATTCCTAATGGTTCGGATGTCTTTTCGGGTAATGATTTAGATTCCGACGGTAAGCCGGAGTTTTTTGTTGGTTTTGCCCAATGGGTTGGTGGTAACATCTGGGATTTTTATTTATATATGTGGGAGGCGACGGGAAATAATACCTATGAGAGGACTTTTATTGAGAGGGTAAGGGATGTAGATTGGCTTGATAAGAGGAGTAAATGTGGTGATATTGATGGCGATGGAAGAGAAGAACTTGTCTGGTCAATTGGTGCTCAGGTTCGGGTCTATAAGGCAACCGGTAATAATCAGTTCCAGTTGGTCTGGAGTTGGCGGAATGACCACGGCGGTGATTATCCCCATAGTTTGGTAAATATCTACGATATGAATCGGAATGGCTATCAGGAGATTGTTGTTAGTGGCTGGAATAAGACATCAATCTTTGAAGTAGAGGCGGTAAAACTTTTAAGACCGAATGGCGGTGAGAGGCTTTTAGGTAATAGCCAAGAGGTTATCAAATGGCAGACTTTTTATCCCCCAAGATGCGATTCGCTTTCTCTATTCTTTTCAAGTGATAACGGCCGAAATTATGAACTTATCGCCACTGGTATCCCTGGAGCCGACACCTCTTATTTATGGACAGTTCCTAATATCTCTTCTGATTCTTGCAAAATAAGAATCATTGCCTATGGACCGGGTTGGCAGTATGACGAATCGGACGGGGTCTTCTCCATAACCCAAACCGGCATTGAAGAACCCTTTTCTTTAACTAAACCCTTCAAGTTTGAGATCTCTCCCAATCCGGCAAAAGGGAATATAAAAATTAGATATAGTTTACCAGAAGAAGCGAAAATTAAGATTTACGATATCCTGGGTAAGCAAACAAAAGATTTCTCTCTCCCGAGAACCAGAAATTTGGAGATTATAAAATTAGAAGATTCTCA
Organism: candidate division WOR-3 bacterium; assembly: GCA_039801905.1. Classification (NCBI taxonomy): domain Bacteria; kingdom Pseudomonadati; phylum Caldifarciminota; species Caldifarciminota bacterium. The sequence continues at coordinate 2,296 of JBDRVQ010000025.1, forward strand.
CTTTCCTTTGGATCCCGGAGTTTACATCCTGCGTTTGGAAACAAAAAGAAAGACCTTTACGCATAAATTTGTTTGGATTAGATAATTTTCCTTCGGATTTTGGAAAAGTATCGGTGAGAAAATTTTATCGTTCTCGGAACGAGATAAACCGTTCTTTCATCTCATCCTTTCCCAATTTTATCACAAGGAGATAAATACCGGAGGAAAGTTCCGGAATTTTTATCTGATAATCACCCGGGTTAAAAGATTTCATCAGATGGAAGGTTTCTTTGCCTAAAAGGTTATAAACTTTTATCACCGCTTCTCCTTTCTCTTTGAGATGGAGGTCAATTTTCTTGGGATTGAATTTTGCGATACTTAAGTAAAATGATTTCTGACTGGTGACCTCTCCTATACCCACCTGGGGGTCACAGAAGAAGGAATAGAAATTTCCTGGGGCGCCTTGCGGGTCGGTGCCAACATTACGTCGGGAGGAATTGTCATAAGCCTTTAAGTAATAGCGAATGAGGGTTGGTTGCGATACTCCCGGAATATGAAAATGATAGAGATTTCCCCTTACGGAATCGGATAAAAGAGAATCCCAGTCCATACTCCCGAGACGGAAGAAGATTAAGGCGCGATTGATACCGGAAAAGTCGGTGATGGTGGAAGAGACCGGAAAAGGTCCGGGATAGGTGGTATCGGGCCAAATGGTTGTTCCGGAAAAGTTCGGTGGTTCACCATCCAAAACCAAAAATGAGTAGTAGCCAGATGCTGGATCATAGGCGGCATTGCGATTTGGTGAACCATCAACCGCCCTTATCCGATACCGGATGAATGTTCCCGGAGAAGCCGAGGGGATGGTGAGGAAATATCTTATTCCAACCACACTATCCGGTAAGACCCGCTGCTCGCTACCCGAGCCAAACCGGTAATAGAGGGCAACCGAATCAACATAAGAAGAATCCGTAACATTACTGCTGACAACATAAGGTCCAAGAAATATAGTATCGGTCCAGATTGTGGTCTGGGTGATTTGGGGTGGGCGGTGGTCATTTGCCGGGTCCAGTGCATAAAACTTATAATGGCTATTGGGTGCATTTTCCGGGTCAGTTCCCCGATTACGCTGGTTTGAGTTATCAATTGCGATGAGATAATAGCGAACGGTATCGGGTGCGGAGATTTGGGGAATGTGGAAATGATAGATATTCCCTCTCACAGAATCGTGAGGTAAACTCTGCCAGGGCTGATTGCCAATCTTATAATAAATGGAATCGGTTCTAATGCCGTTGGCATCGGTAATGGTAGAAGAGATTTTCCAGGGACCAAAGTAATAGCCAGTCGGGATCACTGTGGTGTTAGCAAATTCTGGTGGTTGCATATCAATTGAAGAATAAAACTCCTTCTGCCGATAGAAATAATCAGCCGTGGTAAAACGGGGATTCACCTCACCATTTACTGACATAATCGTTACTACCGAACCGCCAACCCTCCCCCGATTGGGAACAACCCATTCGTGGATTATCCGTCTTTCGTCAATTATCCCCATCTCATCATAAGTGTGGAGATAGGTCCTAATAACCAAACAAGGGTAAAAACGGGTAGTATCGGCTGGAACTCTTACCCAACCTTCCGCCACAACCGTATTATCCCTTTCTTCATAGATTAATAGTCCGGAATAGTCCCAGGTCCAGTTTGAAGTCCAATGTGTTCCCAGACTCATTGGGAACTGATAGACCTTATTATAAGGGGAGTTGTAATTGAATTGGCTGCCACCGGCATAAAAGCCATAAACCCACATCCATTGCGTTGTTCCAGTGGTATCTTTATGCTCATACATCCAAGTGAGTCCATTATGGTCGGTAATCCTTTCGGCATAAGTTGTCGGAGCGGGTGGATTCCCTGAGGCTTCGTTTCTCGGCCGGATCCGAGATTCCGCAGTTGCCCGGGTGGAACCGGTGGCAAAATCCCAGAGGGTATCAAATTCACTAAATGGGGGACAGGGGACCGGATAGTTAGCACCGTTATACCACCACCGGAAATAACTCCCAACATATTCCTGGCCATAGGGCCATTCGCGCCAGGTGATAGTTAAGGAAAAGAGAGAAGAAAATAGTAAGAAAAATACCAAAAGAGAACGCATATCTCCTCCTACTCTTATCTTTATAACTTTTATAATAAAATTAAAAATAGATATTGTCAACCTTATTCCAAAGGATTTATTGGCTAACCGGTCGGTTGAACAAGTTGACTAAAGAAGAATTTTGAATAAGATAAAAAGTGAATATCTTTGGCTTTCAATTTGACCCGGCAACTGCTTTTAATCTTTTTAGAGGTAATTATTATATTAAAGGTCTGGAGAAAATGAGAGAATATTCTTGGGATGAGGCAATAAAATCTTTTCAGATTGCTTTAGTTGGTAATCCACCTGACAATGAAAAAATGGTTTTGGATTTTCTAATTGGATTGTGCTACCATAACCAGGATAAATTAGACCAAGCACTTGGTAATTACAAATTGACTACCCTCCCAAAATCCCCAATCATAATACCGAGCCCCGCCTTTAACCCTTTGTCCTAAAAAATAAGTTATTATAAATCAAAGACTTATAAAAAAGGGGAGAAATTTAGTGTCAGAAATTGGGGGGTATTTCCGTATTTATTATAGAGGGCTATGAAGAAGTTAAAAGAAGTTATTAAGGTAAGTTATTGGGTTCTAATCCCAACCCTTATATCAGAAGAGAGATTAAGGAGGTATTATCGGGTAATTAATAGTTAACTTAAAATGTCATTAAATAATAGGAACTTTATCAAACAGGAGGGGTTTATCTTTATAAAAAGGGGTGTAGCATACAGGGGATGGTATCGGGGTTCTAATGGAGGGTATAATAGAAGTTTTAATATAAGGCGTAATTTTGGACTTAATATAGAATCTAATAAAGGGTTTAATGAAGGATATGATAAAGGGTCTAATAAAGAGGATAATCAGGAATATAATCGGGAAACTAACATAGATTCTAATGGAAGGTCTAATAAATGGTCTAATCCCGAGGTTAATCAGGGGTTTAATCCGAAGCCAAAATGAGAGGGGTTATCAGGCTAAATAATTTACCGGAAATATAGTTCCGGGCGCCGGTCTAAAATTAAATCGTTATTGGGGGTAACTTTTTTAGCATCCGCTTCGGTTGGGTCAATCTCCACCATCACCAATTCTTCTCTCTTCCCGGACTTTGCCAAAACTTTACCATCCGGAGCCACTATCTGGGAGTTCCCAAAAAACCGGAGGTTTATATTATCCCTCCTCTCTATTCCCACCCGGTTGGCTAAAACCCAAAAGACCCGATTCTCAATCGCCCGGGCAATAGTAATTTTTGGGGCATAGGGAAGGATTAGGTTAGAAGGGTGGAGGATAATTTGGACTTTCTTTAAGGCAAGGGTGCGGGCGGCTTCGGGAAATATGTAATCAAAGCAGATAAGAATACCAAGGGCAAGATTTTTTCCTTTGATAGGAAAATTGATTACGGAAAATGGCTCATCACCCGGAGAGAATAACTCTTTCTCTCTAAAAAAGAGATGCACCTTCCGGTAGATATGGTATCTTCCATCGGGAAAGCAAAGAAGGGCAGAATTGAAAATCTTTTCTCCTCTCTTCTCGGGAAAACCAGCACAGATGATGAGATTCTTTTCCTGGGCAATTTTTAATAAAGCCTCTGAGGTTTCACCCGGGACTTCTTCGGCAAGGGAGACAAGTTCTTCTCTATTTAAGAAGGCATAACCAGTAGAGAATAGTTCCGGCAGGCAGATGATTGTGGGTAGGTCGCGTTTTCTTATCCGATTTAAGATTCTTTTCGCTCTTTTTAAGTTCTCAAACTTTCTTCCGAAAATTGGCTTAAATTGGAGATAACCAATCCTTATCCGCATAAATTAAGAAGTTTATCTCTCTTCTTTTAAGGTCTCAGCCAATTTTTGGCAGAGGAGGGAGGTTAAAAAGTCAATATCTTTAACTAAACGCTCCTTCTCCTCTTTAGTTTCTCCTAATGCTTGAATACTTTTTCTTGCCCCCCGAAATGTCTCCTTCGCCTGCCAGAGAATCTCTCCGGTCTCCACATCAACCAGCCTCACACTCAATCCCACCTCGGCGGATGGGGGAGAGGGCTTGACTGCCAAATAGATAACTAATCCCACCACGGTAATTGCTAAAATCCCTATTAAGAACCATTTCCAAGAAGAGTTATTATCGTCAACGATGATGACCGAAGGACCAACCTCTTTTTCCTTCACCTTTTTACTTGTATCCTCCTTTGGCTCGGGATAGGGGATAAACTTTGTCACACTACCGAAGATTACCCCTTCTGCTCCGAGCATCTTCCCAATCTTTGCCGCGGTTGAGACATCAAAGCGATAAAGGGTATCTAAATCCTGCTCTTTCCAGAGTTCCTCAATCCTTGCCCTTTCCAAGAGGTCAAAGATTTCTAACTTCCCCACTTGGAGGGAGAATTCCTCTTGCACCATCTTTGCCGCCTTCTCTTCCTTTGTCAGATTTTCAAAGGGAAGAATAGCAACTCTCTTTACCTTCCTTTCGGAAAATTTTGAGGAGAGGAAATAGTTAGTTACTCTATACGGCCGGACCGGGGCACAGTTAGTGTAAAAAAGGTAGGAGAGGAGGAGAAAGATGATGAATAATTTCCTCCCCTCCATAAAACAAAGAGATATTCTCTATTTCCAGGTCTCGGCAAAGAGTTGGCAGAGGAAAGAGAGTAAGAAATCGGGGTCTTCGCTAAGGCGGTGGCGGTCTTCGGGATCAGGGAAATGGGCTTGAATCCTTCTATCGCTTCCTTTAATCACATCGCTGGCTTGCCAAATTATTCTTCCGGTTTCCACACTCACCAACCGGCAGGCGATGCCAACTTTATCTCTCTTATATTCTCGCACCGCGCCCAAGATAACACCGTGGGCACCGAGCATCTTGCCAATCTCCACCGCGGTCTTTTCGTCAATCCGTTTCTTATCCAAATCCTGCTCTTTCCAGAGTTCTTCAATCCGACCCCGCTCCACAATATCAAACTTGCCGATTTTGCCGAGCGCCAGACTCATCTCATCAGCCGCAACCTTTCCCACTTCAAAACCATAAGAACTTTCAAAGGGTAAGACGGCAATCCTTTTTTCTCTCAAATCGGCAAGGGCATTCTCCTGCAAGGAGTAATTCCGAAATTCATAAGGCTTCGGTGGGGCACAGGTTAAGAGGAGAAGAAAGATGGAGAGAAGTATCCCTTTCTTCATTTTTTCAATTTTTCTTCCAATCTCTTTAATACTTCGGGTAAGGTTGTGTATTCCATCTCGGGTAGGGGGAGGCGGTGGGGTTCAAAAGGACCGTGGGCGCGCATAAAGTTGGCGAAGAGATTTGCTTGATAACGGGCATAGTCAAAGCCTGGGTCGTCAAATAAATCTCTAGGACCGATGAGCATCCCTTGACTCAATTGGAATCCTAAGGCAATTACCCTTGGTGGACCATCAAACCTTGAAGGGTTCGCTTCCTTCTGTCTGGTGGGCATTAGAGGTCCGTAATGGGAACCGCGCATCCAACCGGTAACAAGATGGGGAAAAACAAATGGTTCTAAGATCTCACCGATTGCCGGTAAGCCCGCTTGCCCCCGGACGATTAAAACCGGGTCATCCTTACCGACATATCTTCCGGCAATGAGGGCTAACTTCTGGGTAGAAGCGGCAGCAGCAATCTCACCGTCTTTCTTATAGACATTTTTGATGATGTAGTTCTCCGCGGAGCCAATTAGGACTAATAGGTCATACATCTCTTCGGGACAGGAGAGGATATAGTTTATATCCTTCTTGATATCGTGGACCTCAAACTTAAAACCCTGATGCATCGTGGGGTCAATAACTAAACCAATGGTATTAAAGGGGTCGGCAAAGATTTTGAATAAGGGAAAATTCCAAGCGCCGGGCGCGCATTTATCACCCATAAAGATAACAACGGGTTCGGATTTTCGCTCCACAAATTCCATCTCCGCGACCCCAGGTCCCATTCCCCGGACATTGCCCGAAAAGGCATCAGCGAGCAAGTCCTGTCCCGCGCCGTAAAGTTTTAGTTCCTTGGCAACTTCGGTACAGGCGACAAAAGTATCCCAAGCCAACTTGTGAATCTCTTCGGCATCAACGCCTTTGTTATGGGTCATTATCAACTCTAAGTCATCACCACAACTGGTAACATAGAAATCAATAATTAACCCATTACTTTTTGCGGTCGTCAATTTCTCCCGCGCCTCTTCCAATACTTGGGGATGGCTAGAAGAATGGCCAACATAACCCCCAATATCTGCTTTAATTACCGAAAGAGTAACCTTTTCTGCCATATATTCCTCCAGTTTATTTTAATCTCCCTATTATAGGAAATTTTAACTATCAGTCAATACCGAGCGGGTTTATTAAAAATTAGAGCCCGTATTTTTCAATAATCTGTTCCCGTTTTTTCCCTAAGATATCATACTTCTGCCCAACCTTCTTAAAGGCTTCTATCGCCCGGTCTAAATGGTCCTTATTATGTGCCGCGGAAAGTTGCACCCGAATCCTCGCTTCACCCTTAGGGACGACGGGATAGAAAAAGCCAATCACATATATCCCCTCATAGTATAAATCCCGAGCGAATTCCTGAGCCAGTCGGGCATTATAAAGCATAATGGGCACAATGGGATGAATCCCCGGTTTGATATCAAATCCGGCTTCGGTCATCTTCTCCCGGAAATACTTCGTATTCCATTCTAACTTATCGCGTAACTCGGTCGTTTCCGAAAGTAAATCAACCACCGCAATGGTGGCGGCAATGACGGCCGGGCTCACTGTATTGGAAAAGAGGTAAGGTCGGGAACGTTGACGGAGGATTTCAATAATCTCCTTCTTTGATGATGTGCAACCGCCGGAGGCACCACCCATCGCCTTGCCAAAAGTGGTGGTGATAATATCTACCCGTTCCATAACTCCCCGATATTCATGAGTTCCTCTCCCGGTCTTACCGATAAAGCCGGTGGCGTGGGCATCGTCAAACATTACCAAGGCGTCATATTTATCCGCCAGTTCGCAAATGTCGTCAAGTTTGGCAATGTCGCCATCCATAGAAAAGACACCATCGGTAGCGATGATTCGGAATCTCTTATTTTGGGTCTCTTTCAACTTCTCTTCCAAATCTTTCATATCTCCGTGTTGGAAGATGTACCTTTCCGCCTTACACATCCTCACCCCGTCAATGATGGAGGCGTGGTTTAAGCGGTCAGAAATTATCGCATCCTGTTCGGTAAAAAGGGGTTCAAAGAGTCCAGCATTGGCATCAAAGCAGGAAGAATAGAGGATGGTATCCTCAGTGCCCAGAAATTTACTTATTTTCTTCTCCAAGATTTTATGAATATTTTGCGTGCCGCAGATGAAACGAACCGATGACATCCCATAACCATGGGAATCTAACCCTTTATGGGCGGCTTCAATTACCTTCGGGTGACTGGAAAGCCCCAGGTAGTTATTGGCACACATATTAATCACATCTTTCAAGGGCGCTTTTTCTGGATATTCTACCTTAATGTCCGGTCCCTGGGGAGTATGGATGTATCTCTCTTCCTTATAGAGACCGGCCTTTTTGGTATTATTCAACTCTTCAATTAAATAGTCTCTTATTTTACCGTAAGCCATAAATCCTCCTCATCTATTTTCTTAAAGGTAAGATTAACCAAAAAAAACCTTTTGTCAATCAGTTTTCAATTCAATTCCCCGGCGACTCTGGACAATAAAATCTAAGAGAAGATTGATTTCCGGAGAGGGGGGGAATTTTTTTATTTCTTTTAAGGCATCGCTCAGGTTTAATCGGGAGCGAAAGATTAAACGATATATCTTTTTGAGCAGGGCGATTTTCTCCTTAGGGAAATGATTTCTTTTTAAGCCCGTAATATTCACCCCTCTCACCCGGAAGGGATTACCTTCGCCAATCATAAAGGGGAGTAAGTCTTTTTTTAAATAGGAACAGGCGCCAACAAAAGCATAAGAACCGATCCGCACGTGCTGATGGATTCCAGCCATCCCCCCAATGTTCACAAAATCAAAAATCTGGCAGTGACCAGCGATTTGGGCGAAGTTGGTTATTATATTGTGGTTACCAATCTGGCAGTTATGAGAAATGTGGCAATAAGCCATAATAAAGTTATGGTCCCCAATCTTCGTCTCCTTCCCCTTACCCGTCGCTCGATGGATGGTTGTGTATTCCCTTATCACATTACCCCGACCGATTACCACCCGACTCTTTTCCCCTTTATATTTCAAATCTAAGGGGGGCATCCCAATAATTACCCCCTGGTAGATTTTATTCTCCGGACCAATAATCGTTCCCTCGCCAATTACCGCAAAGGGGTAGATAATAGTCTTCCGGCCAATGAAGGAATTTTTCTCCACTATTGCATAAGGAAAAATTTTTACCTCCTCCTCAATTTCTACCGATTTATCAATAATGGCTAAGGATGAAATCTTTGACTTCGCGGACAACGGTGAAATTAACGCAAGGCTGATTAGTTTTTAACCCCTTTTTCTTAAGCTTTCCTTTCTTTCTTCTCTCTTCTCTTCTCCCGAAGCAAGAGTTTATCCCGGTCGATTCCCGCGGCACGCAGAGCGTTTTGCCAACTGCCAAAGAACCGGATGGCTGCGGAATGGAGAGGACGGAAGATCTTCCGCACCTCCGTCGTGGTGCTTATCTTTACTCCTTTCTTTTCTAACTTTCGGATTTCTTTCAAGACCCTTTCCTTACGCCATCTCCTTGCCCAGAAGACCTTCTCCGGATCAATCCCCACCGCGCGCAGTGCATTATGCCAAGAACCAAAATAGCGACTGGCGGCGCCGAGGAGTTTTCGATCGTATTGGCGCACCACACTCGGAGTTAGAGAAATTTTTTTCCGGCGGAGTTCTCTTATCTTCTTCTTTACCAATGCCGCGTTCCAGCGGAGATTTTTTCTAATCTCATCGTAATTTAAACCTGCTAAGGTGATTGCCTTTTCCCAACTGCCAATATACCTGTAGGTCGGATATAATAGAATATAGTGCTTCTTTCTAATGTAACTAAGATCCAGGGGTTCGCCTCGCGCCTTTAATTCTTTTATCTTTTCAATAACTAATTCCTTAGACCATTTCGTTTTTCTCATCTTTCCTTAAATCCCAAAAGGATTTCGCCGGTTAGGGCAACCTCTTCCGCCACTTTTATCACACCTTGAAACTTAAATATATTTTCTCGCTTCTGAATCAATTCGCATCTCACCTTTAAGGTATCACCGGGACGAACCATTTTCTTAAAGCGCACCTTATCTAAACCCAAAAAGAGAGGTATCTTATTTCCTCTTTCTTCCTTCGGAATTCGTTTTAAGAGTAAAATGCCGGCGCTTTGGGCTAATGCCTCACAGAGCAAAACACCCGGCATTAATGGGAAGTTGGGAAAATGACCAGTAAAGAATGGTTCGTTTACCGTCACATTCTTAATCGTGGTAATCGTCGTCTCCCCTTCCTCCACCACCCGGTCAACAAAAAGGAAGGGGTAACGATGAGGAAGAATTTCCTTTATCTCGTCAATTTCCATATCCCAACTCCGCCATCCTTCTTAAAATTCTTTGATTCAGTCGGTGCGAAGGGTTACGGGTGAAAATTTTACCCCGCAGGTATCTTCCGATAACTCTTAAATCCCCCAGCAGGTCTAAAATCTTGTGGCGAATAAATTCCTCATCGGTGCGCAATCTTTTCGGAATGAGAATTTTCCCTTTCTTCTGATAAGAGAGACCAATTCTTTTTAAAAAGGAAGGAGAAGGATAGCGCCCAAAGGTTTTCGCCCAGACAATTTCTTTCTCATAAAGAGAAGGGGTGAGATGAGAAAGGGAAAAGGAAGAAAAGAGGCTTAAGGGGGAATAAGAAAAAGAAGCCCTTATCTCTAACTCCTCTCCCGGCAGGAAGGCGATAAAGGAATCCCGGTGAAATTCCACTAAAGGCTTTTTCACCAGAAGGAACTCTTTTACCTGCTCTTGATTTCGGATCTTCGCCTTTCTCAGAAGATTTAAGTACTTCTTGCCGCTCCCATCAAAGAAGGGGAATTCGCCACCTCTAATTTCCACTTTTAGGTTATCAATCCCCAATCCGTAACAAACCGAAAGGAAATGTTCAGGCATCAGGATACCATTAAAGGAGAGGGTTGATTTTGTAACCCTGACCTCTTGCCAATTTAGTCTCTTTCCGTTAATCACAATACCCGAATCCACTGGCGCTGGTGCCAAAGAAATCTCAACCGGACACCGCTTAAAAATTCCCCATCCCCTGGCCCGAACTTTTTTTTTATCGTCTTCTGCCAAAAAGAAGAGAAGTTCATTGTTTCTTAAACAGGTCTAAAAATCGGTCTTCGTACTTTTCAAAGAGACCCCATTTGTCCAATTCTCTTTTCAATTCGTATGCCTTACTCTTATCAATCTTTGCTTCCTGGAAGAGCCTTTCAATCTTTTCAAAGATGTGATAAGGAATCTTATCCTTTTCTACCACCTCTTCTTCCGCTTCTCCCTTCATTTCAAATAACTCGCGCATTTTATCTTCCATCATTTGAAATTGGGCATCCATCTCCTTAATCAGCAGATCCAATTCTTCAAAATTGATGCGGGTGGCTAAAATCCTTTGGAACGCTTCGTTTAATGCCTTCCAGGCTCTCGGATTGGGAAAGTTTATGGCGTAGACCGGAATGGTTGCTAAAAGGCAGGCCGCTGGTATCTCCCGTTCCTGGGCGTAACCGATGAGAAGCCCGTTGAGACCTGAGATATTACCCGCCTCCATAATTTTAATCCCGTATTGTAAAAGACGGTCGCGCATCCCCTTTTGGTTGGCCACTCCGTAAACGACCGATTTATCCCGATGGCTCATCGGTACCGGAAAGGAAGCACCGGTATAAATCTCCTTCACCTGAATTTCTTGTGCGAAGTCAAGGATTTCCGCAACCAACTTTTTGCCCGTTTTCCCTGAGAATTGGACCTCGCCTTCAAAAACGACCACATTCAATTCGGGATGGAAGAAGAAGGTGTAGTGGGGAGGAGGGGGTAAGAAGACAATCCCTTCCTCCACCCCGACTTCCTCCGGGGTATAAAATTCCGACATCGCAATCTGGGCAAATTTTACCATTTGGAGATTCCTTCTCAAATAATTAACCGCCCCAAAGCCCACATTTCCCATCCCCGGCCAAGCGGCAATAAAGATTGGCTTTTCAATCTTCATCCGTTTTAAGATTCTTATCGCCATCAATAAATAATAACTAATTTTCCAAATATGTCAATGCCGCTGGTTAGGGAGAGATATAAAACTATCACCTAAGATTTTCGGCGAGTCCTTCTATCTCCTCCTTCTTTCCGACAGAGAAGACAGTAATTTCTTTATCAATTCTCTTTATCAAACCCTGAAGGACCTTTCCGGGTCCGACCTCTAAAAATTTTTTATACCCTTTCTCCTTCGCCTTTTGCACCATCTTCGTAAAAAGAACGGGACTCGTTAATTGTTCAAAGAGGGAATTTTTAATTTCGGTAGCGTTGGGGGCGATATCCCCACTCTTATTCATAATTACTGGTATCTTCGGCTCCCTAAATGCAAATTCTTCTAAAAACTTCTTGAACTCTTCGCCGGAAGATTTAAGTAATGGAGAATGGAAGGCGCCCGAGACTGGTAAGGGAATTACTTTTGCTGCTCCGGCCTTCTTTGCCTCTTCGCCCGCCCTTTTTACCGCTGCCACCTCCCCCGAGATGACAATTTGGTCAAAGGCATTATAATTGGCAGGTACCACGACCCCTTCTACTTTTTCGCAGATCTCTTTCACCTGCTCTTCACTTAACCCAATGATTGCCGCCATCGTCCCTGGGTTTTTCTCCCCTTCCTTATACATCAACTCCCCTCTTCTTTTGACCATTTTGAGAACAGAGGGAAAATCAAAGACGCCTGCACAATAGAGGGCGGTATACTCACCCAGACTATGGCCGAAGGCAATCTCCGGATAAATCCCCTGATTCCTTAAAATCTCGAAAACGGCAATGGAGTGAACCAAGACCGCTGGTTGGGTGAGGAAGGTCTTCTTTAACTCTTCTTCCGGGCCAAAAAAGGATAGAGATTTGATGGGAAGTTTTAGATAATCCTCCGCCTCGTCATAAATCCTTTTTGCCTCTGGGAAATTATCATAAAGGTCTTTTCCCATCCCCACATATTGGGAACCTTGACCGGGAAAGGCAAAACCAAGCTTCATTTTATGATATAAAGGACATTAAATAAAGGGATCACCGCTTCTGGTTGACTCTTTTTTTCCTCGGGGATTTCGGTCTTGATAAACTTAACCCCTACTGCCCGCACGCAGTTATCCTTTATCGTATACCCTTCGCATTCCACTTCGCCCCCGGATTTGAGATAAATGGTAGGCATTTATCCCTCCCTTAGCCTTCGGGTTTTGGTAAGGAGCAGCGCAAGGGTTTATCTACCCGATATCCCAAGGCATAGTCCGCCTGCATCAGTTTATGGATTTCCCTTGATCCTTCATAAATCTGTGCCCCTTTGGCATTCCGGTAGAACCTTTCCACAGGATATTCATCCGAATAGCCATAAGCACCGTGGATTTGAACTGCGTTACTGGCGGCTCTTTCCGAAGCCTCACAGGCATACATCTTCGCCAAAGATGTTTCTTTCGTATTTCGTAGACCCTGATTTTTTAACCAACCAGCTTTTAAGCAAAGGAGCCTTGAGATTTCATAATCCTGAGCCATTTGGGCGATCATCTCTTTTACCAATTGGTGCTCCGCAATACTTTTTAGAAAGGTCTTTCTCTCTTTCGCATATTTTATTGAGGCATCAAGGCAGGCTCTAATTAAACCGGTGGCACCCCAAGCCACGGTATATCTCCCCTGGTCTAAGGCGAACATTGCAATCTTAAAACCTTCCCCTTCTTCCCCCAAGAGATTTTCCTTTGGTACTTCCACATCCTGCAAAGAAATTGAGCCGGTATTACCCGCCCGGATTCCCAATTTGCCGTGAATCGTAGCGGTCGTTAGACCTTTCATTCCCCTTTCCACAATGAAACAACTCATTCCGCTGTGGTCCCGTTTCTTCTTCTTCTCCCAATCGGTCCAGGCGAAAATTAGAAAGTTGTCCGCAACATCGGCTAAGGAAATCCACATCTTTTCTCCATTCAGCACATAGTACCCATTTTTCTTCTCGGCTCGGGTTTCCAAAGCCACGACATCACTTCCGGCATTGGGCTCAGTCAAACCAAAGGTCGCAATCTTTTCACCCTTCGCTTGGGGGATTAGGTATTTTTTCTTCTGTTCCTCATTACCCCAAGAGAGGATAGTAAGGCTGTTGAGACCGATGTGAACCGAAAGAATTACTCGTAAAGAGGTATCAACATATTCCAACTCTTCGCAGGCTAAACCCAAGGCGATGTAGTCAAAACCCGCACCCCCGTATCTGGTCGGGATTGATAATCCCAAGATATTTAGTTCTCCCATCTTCTTTAAGATATTTTTATCAAAATAGGCGTTGCGATCGTTTTCGCGGATGTTGGGTAGGACTTCCTTCTGGGCAAACTCTTTAGCCAATCTTTGGACCATCAGTTGCTCTTCACTGAAGGAAAAATCAATCATTTTCCCTCCCCTTTTTTATTGTCCGGGTAAAAATTGAATTGATGTTTTGCAAAAGTTTCTTTAACGAAAAGATCTCCTTCAACTCCTCCTTTTTTAAGTAACGACCAATTTCTTCATCCTCCCCTACCACCTTCGGAAAATCTTTTCCTTCTTCTTGGGCGCGAAACGATAATCTCTGGACCATCTCATAGGCTACCGAACGTTTTAATCCTTTTTTCACTAAGGCGAGAAGTAAACTTTGGGAGTAAAATTGTCCCTTTGCCAATCTTATATTTTCCAACATCCTTTCGGGGGAGACCACAAGATTTTTTAGGACCCGAGTTAAGAGATTTATTGAGTAATGCAAGAGATTGAAGGTGAGAGGGAGGATAATCCGTTCCGCGGCGGAATTGGTTAAATCCCTTTCGTGCCAGAGGGGGATATTTTCCAGGGCGGGGATGATTTGGGAACGAATGATTCTTGATAAAGCGCAAACCCTTTCGCAAAGGATGGGATTTTTCTTATGGGGCATAGCCGAAGAACCCTTTTGGCCGGCAAAAAATGGTTCGGCGACCTCACCAATTTCTGTCCTTTGTAAGTTTCTAATCTCTGTGGCAATCCTTTCCAAAGAACCAGCGATAATGGCGAGTACGGAAACAAGGTGTGCCAAACGGTCTCGGGGCAATACTTGGGTGGAAACTGGTTCTGGTTTCAATCCCAACTTTTTTAATGCCGCTTCTTCTACCATTGGTGGCAATTGACTGAAGGAACCTACAACCCCAGAAATTTTGCCGAAGGAGTTTTCTTCTTTTACCTCAGCCATCCTCTTGATATTCCTCTCCGTCTCCGTATACCAGGATAAACATTTTAATCCAAAGGTAATTGGTTCCGCATGCATCCCGTGGGTCCTGCCCATCATCGGCGTCTCTTTGTATCTTAGTGCCAATTCTTTAATCGTATCCCTTAAACTATTGAGAGAGGAGATAATTATCCCGCAAGCCTCCTGACATCTTAAAGCCAGAGCAGTGTCAACGATATCATAGGAAGTTAAACCAAAATGGATATATTCCGAATATTTGGGGATACTTTTTTCTAAACTAAGAACAAAGGCAATAACATCATGCCCGGTGACCTTTTCCAATTCCTCTATCTCTTTTAACTTATATTTTGCCCTTTTTATATATTGGTAAGCCTCTTTGGGGATTATACCCAATTCCGCTTGGGTTTCGGCAATTGCCTTTTCCACCTTTAAGAAATAACGAAACCGATTTTCCTCCTTCCAGATTCTCTCCATTTCTTTGGTGGTATAGCGGAAAGGCATTTAATAGCGGTAAAAGATTCTTATCTCTTCACCCTGCCGGTTGATTATCATATCAATCCGATTTTTTAATTTATCCGCGATCTCCTTGAAATTCCGGGCATTATTCGGTTTTTGATTATTAACCAAAATAATCACATCGCCTTCTTCCAAGCCAATCGCTTCGCCAATCGTATTCGGTTTCACTCGCACAATCACTACCCCTTGATCCGTGGTAAGCCGATATTTTTTCTTTAAGGCACGGTTGATGTTAGAAACCGTGATTCCCAATTTCGTCTCTATCTCCTCCGGAGTCTCTTCCGGCTTTTGTTCTTTTGCCTCCAAAACAAACTTCTTCACCGTATTGATGGGAATGGCAAAACCGATCCCTTCGGAGCCGCCGGCATGAGTGAAAATAAATGTGTTAATACCAATTACTTCTCCATTAGCATTGATTAAGGGACCGCCGGAATTTCCCGGATTGATTGCCGCATCGGTCTGAATCATATTCTCATAAGTCCTTCCGAACCGCTCCGAGGAGATTGTCCGGTTTAAAGCAGAGATCACACCAACAGTCACTGTTGGCTTGGCATCCTGGATTAACATCCCAAATGGATTGCCCAAGGCGATTGCCCATTCCCCAATCATTAAATCATCGGAATTTCCCAATTCGGCATACGGCAAATTTTTCCCTTCAATCTTCAAAAGGGCTAAATCCTTTTCCTGGTCTAAATCAATAATCCGGCCGGAAAACTCTCTTTTGTCCGGAAGGGTTACCTTGATTTCCGTTGCCATCTCCACCACATGGGCATTGGTAACAATATAGCCGTCCGGGCTAATAATTACCCCAGAACCTAAACCCCGGACTTCCTCCTTAAATCTCCTTTGGGGAAAGAAATCCCGGAAGAAATCGGACCAAAACGGGTCGGAGAAGGGAGAATAGAAGGGTGAGGAGACAATTTTAATCTGAGTGACGGTAATTGAAACGACCGCGGGACTAACCTTTTGCGCGGCAATGACAATCGCATTTCTTCGGGAGTTAGCAATCTCCTTTTGGGACTCACTTACTTGGACAAGAGACGGTAAGGGGGATGGGGGAGAGGTTGAGAAAGAAGGTAATCGGAAGCGGGGGCGAGAGAAAACCAATAAAAATAAAGAAAAACCAATTATTATCCCCAGGACTATATCCCGAAACCTTTTCGCCATCTTTCAATTGTACCAAAAATACCAGAAAGTCAAGTTTTTTCTTCACTTGGCTATAATGTTCCTGAACGGTCTATAGACCGTTCAGGCTTAAATAAGTAGTTATGGCAATCGTCCTCTCTCAATCTTAATCTTATGCTCAAAAAAGACCCCACCCAAAAACAATGGTAACCGTTACGGGTCGTACCCGTTTCTTGAGGTGAAATTTTTATTAAGGTTTTTAACTTTTTGGGTGTTATATTATAAGGAGGCAAGTATGGGAGTGATAGATGTCTTAAAGAGGATTAGGGTTGACCTTTTTGGCTTTCCATTTCCCGAAGCGAGAGAAAAATCTGGCAAAGGAGGTGCTCTGGGCAATCACTGAGGCACTCCAAAATAACTGATCCCCAAGGGGAAAACCGAAAAAGAAGAGGGTGAGAGGTAAAAAAGGAGGGTTTTATCTTTATAAGAAGTGGGGGGCGATATAGGGGGCGGTATAGGGGATTTAATAGGGGGCGTAAGGGCAGGTCTAAGAGAAGGTGTAATTCCGGATTTAATAGAGGGTTTAATGGAGGATATAATACAGGGTGTAATCGGGGGTCTAACCGAGAGTCTAATAGGGGGTGTAATCCCGAGCCGTATCGGGAAGGTAAGGGAGGGGGTAATGGGGGATATAATTGGGAGAGGCTTCCCAAGAGTGGTATCTTTTGTAATACGGTCAAAAAGAGACTTAAACAATTATGGAGTAAGACTTATCTTTTGAGAATTAGCAAAAAAGAAAGAAGAGAATGGGTAGGGGGAGAGGAGTCATCGGGAGGTTAGATAAGATAGCACTTTCCGACTTTTGGGTGGTCGCGATCTCTCTGAATAGTACAAGAAAATAAAAAAGGCGGAGAGGGTTGACTCTCCGCCTTTCTCTTTTTGTGGTTTTAGTGCAAGATTATCGCCTTGGTCGTTTGCGAGCCATTATCCAGTTTCATCTTTAAGAAGTAAATGCCATTGGAAATTGAATTGCCATTTCTATCTTTACCGTCCCAAACCAAGTTGCCATCTTTCGCTTCGTTTATCTCCTTTACTACTTTACCGGTCGCATCATAGATTGATAGCCCTTTCACACCTTTGAGAATAAGAGGCATCCTCAATGGATTATTGATCTTTATCTCGGTTTTAGTAATTCCCTTTCCTTCTTTTATCTCCACTTGCTGCCGGCTGAAAATTAAAGTACCATAGGTTGCCGCATTATTCCAGTTTGCTCCCGGCATCGTTGTGGGCCAAGTTCCCCAATAAACACTCCCAGGGGCTGCTGAGACGTAGACATAGAAACCAACCGTATCCTCTTCCGGATTGATCGTATAGTTCCATTTCTGAGTTCCCTTTGCTACTACCGCCTCAAACTGCAAATGACCAGAGGCAGTACTTGCCCGAGAGATACCATTACCGGTTAACCAACGAGTCCAATAAGCGCTTGGGATATTCCCCGTGCCGATTAAAGCCCGATAAACGACTGTATCCCGGGTCAGCCAGACGAACCAGTGGTTCCCTTCCGAAGAGTCAGTGGTCCAGACTCGGTTATAATTCTCATCCAAGTAACAACCAAACTGGTCGTAGTCTTCCCGGGTTGCCTTGGCGACAAAGTCAAGTGCCCAATAGACATTATTGGAATCGTGTTTCACATACAGGAAGACACTGCCTGGTGGTCTTGCCCCACTCCCTTGCATATTTAAGACATCGGAGATATCCCATTTTAAGGCATCCGCCCATTCCGTTGGTTGGATCTCACCATCAACCGTTGGGATTACTTGATACCAGGGGGCAATTAAAGTATCCCGAACTAAGAAAGAAAAAGTAGTCTGCCTTAAAGTATCATTTGCTCGGTTGGAATCGTTCGGCAAGTCGGTAAACATCTTTACTTGATAAGAAGCACCGGCCGGACCAACTAACCAGTTTGGAAAAGAGACCAAAGCGGTCTCATTCGGAGCGAGGGTTCCGGTATAAGTTAAATTCTGATTATAAATCCTTGTGCCCGCAGAATCAATCCAACAATAGACCGGAATATTGGAGACACTATTCGTGCCGAAGTTTTTAATTCGGGCAAGGGGGGCAATTACACTATTCGGGTCAACCAATTGGGTCGGTCTTCTTATTGCATCAACCCCAACATCCAATCCGGTTGGTGGAGGGAAATAAAGCCGCAAGCAGACAACCTCATCCGGTGTGCCTTGATTGAGATATAAGAGAAAAGTATCGCGCCACATCTCACAACCACCCGCAATTCCCGTAATCTCCGGTATCACCTGCTGGTCAAGTTTGGTAAGAACCGGATAACTGAACTTGGCAATCTTTCCCTGAGAGGCTCCGGTCTGGACCGACATCCAAAGGAAACCGTGATTATCATAACCAACACCATAAGAGGTATCAATATTAGAATAAGAATGGGGATTGTATGGTGTATCTTTATAGAATTTCCAGAAAGGAGTACTGAAATTAAGAGAGATGAGGGAATCTAAGGGATCACTACCTAAGGCACGATGACAAGAAAGACCGGTTCCCGGAGTAAAAGAGCGGACTACGGTTCGGGTCGGGACATGGATGACATTAACTGCTGTTCTCCAGGAGGCAAAAACCGTATCGCCCCGGCAGGTCATATCCCGCCAGCCCCACCGGTCAGTGATTCCCGCGGGTTGGTTAAAGGAATCAATCAAGGTGCGCGTCCTTAAATTATAGACATAAACTTCCATATAGTCAGGGGAGGTGGTAGAGGAAGCACCTTCGGAGACCCAGAGGATGGTATCGTTAACCGGGGTTAAGCCAACATGGTAAGTATCGGGTAAGGCGATCCGCCATTCAATCGTATACGGAATCGCCTTTTCTACTGGTGACGGAGGAACTGGAGAAAGTTTTGGAACTAAAACCTCATTAGTGAAGTCAAAATTCTCTGCGGGTTGTTCAGAAGGAGTAAGGGAAGTCTCTCCGGCAAAAAGGAAAACGAAGATAGTTAAAAATAAAGATATTTTATAAAGTTTCATAAATCCTTCCATAAACTTTAATAATAACACAAAAACTTATTTTGTCAAACACTCAACTCGCTATTGAAGATAACCGCGAAATCTTGTGGTTCCATTTCTCTTATCTATCCTATCTCGCGGAGATAATTTTTCTTATCTTGACTTTGAAATATCCTCTGATAGAATAAAATATGAAAAAAGAGATAAAGACCATCTTAGATACGATTCTCTGTCCGGGTTGAGCATCTAAATTGTCCCAGGCGCAGTTGGCGCAGGCATTAAAACTTTTACCCCGGATTAGAGATAAGAGGGTCTTAGTCGGTTTCAATACCGCGGACGATGCCGGTGTTTATCAATTGGATAAAAACCGGGCATTGGTCCAAACCGTTGACCTCTTCACCCCGGTCGTTGATGACCCTTATCTCTTCGGGCAGATTGCTGCGGCTAACTCTTTGAGTGATATTTATGCGATGGGTGGTAAGCCATTGGTAGCAATGAATATCACAGGTTTTAATGCCAATCTCCCAATTGAAGATTTGGCTCTCTTATTAAAAGGAGGGCAAAAGAAGGCAAGAGAAGCCAATTGTCCAATCATCGGTGGGCACACCTTTCGCAATGAACAAATCTTTTACGGTCTTTCCGTAACCGGTCTCATTAACCCAAAGAGAATAATTACTAATGCCCAAGCCAAACCCGGTGATGTAATATTTTTGACCAAACCCTTAGGCACCGGAACTATTGCCCAGGCTTTAATCTTAAAAACCGAAGTGAGGGAAGAGACAAAAAAAATAGCCATCGCCTCAATGACCAGATTAAATCGGGATGCCTCAGAGGTTATGAAGAAAGTAGGGGTGAATGCGGCAACCGATGTCACTGGTTTCGGTCTTTTGGGACACCTTTCGGAAATGGCGACTGCCAGTAAGGTTGGGATAAAGGTCTTTGCCCGAGAGGTGCCGATAATTGAAGGGGTAATTGAATTGGTGGAAAAGGGGATAATTGATTCCGGGGTGATGATGAATAAATATTCCTTTGGTGCCAATATCTCTTTTAGTGAAAACTTACCTTCTTTCTATCAGACGATTCTCTTTGGGTCCGAGTCATCCGGTGGCCTTTTAATCTCCTGTCCGAAGAAGAAAGCGGAGAAGATGGGGGAGAGGTTAAAGAAAAAAGGGGTGTTTTATAAAATCATTGGGGAAGTAGTTTCCGAAAATCCCGGAAAGATAATCGTCTTATAACCTTGGAGTTAAGGCGTAAGCCTTTTATAAAATCCTTACGGATTAACTCCCTTGAGATTGCTTCGTCCGCCCCAGGCGGACTCGCAATGACAATATCCATTATTCTCGGATTTAACTCGTAAGACTTTTATTTCTTCCTTCGTCATGGCGAAGCAATCCCTTTTTTCTCAAAGCCTTTTATAAATTAT
This sequence comes from candidate division WOR-3 bacterium, assembly GCA_039801905.1. Classification (NCBI taxonomy): domain Bacteria; kingdom Pseudomonadati; phylum Caldifarciminota; species Caldifarciminota bacterium. Next base: position 22,839 of record JBDRVQ010000025.1, read on the forward strand.
AAAATTTTTTTCCCTCTTTTATAAACCGCTACTATTTCACTTTCTTTTACCAATAAGTTTTCTTTTAAGACGATAAAGTCCGCCCAATAACTCTCTTTTAGCATCCCAATCTCATCTTCTTGGCAAATACCATAGGCACCAAATTTCGTAAAGAGATAAATGGCAGACTTTCTATCCAATCTCTCTTTTTCGTTGGGATGGAAAACCGCTGATTTTATCCCCAAAATTGGGTCAAGGGGGGTGATGGGAGAATCAGAACCACCGAGTACAATTAAGCCCTGTTCAAGAAAACTCCTATAAGGGTTAGTAAATTTTATTCTCTCGCCCAGACGGGAATGGTACATCTTTCCTTCTCCGCCCCAGAAATATTCAAATGCTGGTTGGACCGAAGGTAAAATTTTTAACTTTGCCAATCTTCTTAATAGATCCGGTGGCACCAATTCGCAATGCTCAATCCGGTGGCGGAGTGGATTATCTTGGAGAATTCTTTCAAAACCCCTTAAAACTTGGTCAATCGCCCGGTCACCGATACAATGGAATGCCATCTGTAAACCTTCTTTATCCGCTTCTTCCTGAAAACGGAATAAATCTTCATCCGAGAAATATAAAATCCCGTTCTCTCCTTTTTTATCGCTATAATCTTCCCTTAATGCCGCGGTGTGGGAGCCGAAGGAACCGTCAATTAAAATACAGCCACCAATGCGGTTTAAGCCCAGTTCTTTAACCATCTTGATATTTAAGGTCTGGGGAAAGATGATAACAGAAATTGGTAGGGAGGGGATTAAATCTAAGAGAGTTTTAATATCTTCCTCTCGAACCATCGCCACCAGGGTTGTTACTCCTTTCTTTATTGCCCGAGAGACCCCTTCTCGGAAAGCCAATTTTTTCCCTTCTTCGTCAAGGCGACTCTTAAAATAGGAACTGGCAATCTCGTTTGCCTTTCCTCTTAAAAGACCGGTTGGCTCTTTATATCTATCCAATTCCATCCCTTCTGGTATCTCATTCGGAAATACCAAAGACAAACCTTTCGTATTTAAGACGCAACTGTGCCCATCCTGGCGGAAGATTATTACCGGGATTTTATCAATTACCCTATCCAACTCCCTCCGGTGGGGGAAGCGCTTCTCCTTTATTTTATCCGGCTCAAAATTAAAGGCAAAAATCACACCGAAGGGTGCAAGACTTTTCTTCTCTACGGAAAGCATCTCAAACAGGTCAGAAAGTTTTTCAATCCCAGTTAAATCGGGAAAGATTAAATTCAAACCGGTCTCTAAGAGGTGGCAATGATTATCAATGAACCCGGGAAAGATATGATATTCTTGATAATCAATTAAAGGTAGGGGAGAGGGGAAATTATTTTTCTCAACCCCTGCTATTTTCCCATCCTTTATCACAAGATAAAAATATACATCATCATCAGATAAAGTATGGATATTCCCCTTAATAATAAAAGACTTATTCATATCCTGGAATTAAGGCGTAAGACTTTTATTGAACTAAGTCCCTCGCCTTGAGCGAAGTCTCGCTTCTTAACGGCGGATAAGACCTTCATAAAATCCTTACGGATTAACTCCATAACTTTCTTCTGGAGTTAAGGCGTAAGCCTTTTATAAGTCGTGAGACTTTTATAAAGTCCATTAATCCCCTTCAATTGTAAAATCTATTATCGGATATCTCTCAAACACAGACATCAACCAATTTATGCCGTTTACTTTTAGCCAATAATTGAAACTAGAAAATTTGTAATCTTCCATCTGTTTCACATAATTATGCTTTATGGGATTGTGATGAACATAATTGAAATGTCGCCAGAAATCCTTTTCTGAGCGGAGACACTTATCCCAATAATTTTGCCATATCTTTCTTCCTTGTTTATTTTCTCTTTTATTAACTTCATAAGAAAAGCCAGTATGAATTTTGGCGGTAATCTTCGGTAAATCAGCGCCCTTTTGGGTCTGGAAAAGGAGATGGTAGTGATTATCTAAAATTACCCAAGCGAATAGATTATAATGGTATTCTTTTAACCATTTTCTAATCTTCTTTAGAAGCATTATCTTGTATGAATCTGAAGAGAGAATTGGTTGGTCCTGATAAGTATGAGCAGTGAGGAAGTAAAAGGTATTGTCTAAATAAAAATGAATGGGCTGATGCCTTTTGGAATTCAGTCGTGAGACTTTTCTGGAGTTAAGTCGTAAGACTTTTATTGAATTAACAGATGAAACTTTTATAAAATCCTCACGGATGAACTTCATAAAATCCTTACGGATTAACTCCATAACTCTCTTCTAGAGTTAAGGCGTAAGCCTTTTATAAGTCGTGAGACTTTTATACTCTCTTTTATAAAATCCTCACGGATAAACTCCATAAAATCCTTACGGATTAACTCCATAACTCTCTTCTAGAGTTAAGGCGTAAGCCTTTTATAAAATCCATATAAAATCCTTACGGATTAACTCCATTATTTTGGCACAAGTTTGGCGACGCTCTCAATATGATAAGTCTGGGGAAACATATCAACCATCTCAACTTCTGCTACCTCGTAATTGAACTCGGAGAAAAATTTTAAGTCTCTCGCTAAGGTTGCCGGATTGCAGGAGACATAGACAATTATCTTGGGTCGGAGAGAAGTTATCTTTTCAATTAAAGGGAGAGAAACCCCTTTGCGCGGTGGGTCTAAGATAACCTTATCAAACCTCTTTAAGGAATCAATAACCAATTGGCAATCACCTAAGATGAAATCAACATTTTCTATCCCATTTATCTCTTTATTTTTCTGGGCATCCTTAACCGCCGAAGACGAAATCTCCACCCCAATCGCTTTTCCCACAAAACCGGCAATCACAATAGAGAATGTCCCGACACCGGAAAAGAGGTCAAGGACAATATCATCCTCCTTTGGCTCCAAAAACTTCAAGACCTTCTTAATCAACCTTTCGGTCTCTTGGGTATTAACCTGAAAGAAAGAGCCGGCTGAGATTTGGAATCTCTTATCCAAAATTTTCTCATAATAATAATCCCGACCGGCAATTAACCGAAAGTCATCGGTAAGGATTCTATTCCTTGGTAAGGGGTTGATATTATTTAAGATGCCGACAATACCCATCTCCTCTCCGAAACCAGAAAAAATCTTCTTGTCTAAAATTGGCTCCCGGCTGACAACGGTCAAAAGAATCTCATTAGTCCTTTCCCCCCTTTTTAAGACGAGGTAGCGAAGATTCCCTTCTTTCTTTATCTCCGAGTAAATCTTCTCCTGAGAAGATAAAACATTTTGTTGAAAGACCGATTTAATCAAATCAAAAACCTCAGGTTGCAGGGGGCATCTTTGGACATCAATAACCCGATGGCTCTTCTTCTCGTAATAGCCAATCTTCAATTTCTTCCCATTGCCCAACATCATTTGGACCTTACTCCGATAACCCCACTCCTTTGCCGGATAAGGATTTTTCACCGGCATAAAAATCTTCCCTAATCTTTGGAGGCATTCTCCGAGCAATAACTTCTTTATTACCAATTGTCCGGGATACTGGAGATGCTGGAAATCGCAACCGCCACAGATAGTAAACTGGGGGCAGATTGGCTTAACCCGGATGGGAGATGGTTTAATAACTTCTTTTAATTTCCCGAACCAGTATCCCTTCTTCTTCTCAACTATCTCGGTCTTAATTAACTCTTCGGGGCAGGTATAAGGGACAAATACCTTTATCCCATTATAATCTCCCAAGCCGTAGCCACCAAAAACAATCTTTTTAACCTCCAAATCAATCACCATTGGCTAAAAGTCTTTCTTAAAATATCTTGGCATAACTTCTCAATCGCCCGATTGATTCCTATCTCTTCGGTCTCTAAATTTTGGTCATAAGTGCCGAAGACAGAGAAATTTCCTTCCCAGAGGTCAGTTCCCTTTACCCTTTCTTCGCAGCGGGCAGAACAGTCAAGAGTTATCTTCCAGGTTGTGATATTCTGGTTGGCATCATAAGAGAAAGGGGTCTTATTAAAATTAGTGATCTGGCAATAGATAATAATATCCGCCTCTTCCAGACTACTCACATCTAACCGCTTATCCTTTCGGTAGGTCTCAATAAGGGTATTGGTCAATAAATCTTCTAAGCCAATTTTTAAGGTCTTATTCTCCGCCAAAGGGATAGCAACCTTTTTAATATCCGAACGGATTAAAGAGAGCCGCGTAGAATAACCACAACAACCAAAAAGGAAAAGAGAGAATAGTAGCGTTAACCAGAGATACTTAAACATTAGCCATTATAAAAGAGAAGGATTAAAAATCAAGTTTGGAGTCTTATCTATTCTTCGGTTGTTAAGCAAGTCTGATTTCTGCCAGAGACTTAATTTCCTGTGAGGCTTTTCTGTCATT